>CAJXMQ010000013.1 GCA_913056225.1 uncultured Micrococcales bacterium
CATCGGCTAACTCAATCAGAAGCTCTCGTTGTGCTTGGTAGTAATACTGACGGTCATCGCTTGTCATCAAAAAAGTTGCAACCAGGCCTTTTAGAACAGCGATTTCCTCGCTGACCTCGCTGGGAACAATCAGATTTTTCTTGTATCGATCTTTTTGAAGCGAAATGTTTAGGTTGGCTTCATATACTCGGGTGACGAAGCTTCCAATTAGGTCGCTGGTGAGGTTTTTTAGCTGGGCAAGATTTTCACGTGATCCATCAAAGCTACTAATCCAAAATTCGTTTGAACGAATTCTTTGAATGGCTTGGTAAACATTTTCACGTTCCAATTTGGAATCAGACCAATCCAATACCCCAGTGATTAGTTGATCGATAATCGAATCACCATTGAGGATTTCAACATCAATGAATCTCTCAACAATTGCATCCTCGAAATCATGAACGCTGTAGGCAACATCGTCACTGAAATCCATAATTTCAGCCTCAATTACCTTCTCTCCCGGAGGAGCTTCCGCACGAGCCCACTGAAAGACCTCTAGATCATCCTCATAAACCCCAAACTTCACCCCGCCAGCAATGTAGTCACCAGCCTCGGAAAGCCTCCACGGATACTTGCTAACCGCATCCAGACTTGCCCTGGTGAGATTCAGGCCACGAGAAACCCCGTCGACAATGACTTTTTGCTCCAACCTGGTGAGGATTCGAAAAGTTTGAGCGTTTCCCTCAAAACCACCTATGTCAGCCGCCCAAAAATTCAAAGCACTCTCCCCGTTGTGGCCAAAGGGAGGGTGACCCAAGTCATGGGACAGACAAGCCATGTCAACTAGGTCTGCATCAATACCCAGCATGATTGCTAATTCTCGGCCCACCTGAGCAACTTCGAGCGAATGGGTCAATCTGGTTCTCGCGAAATCCCCACTTTCCGGGGACAGGACCTGGGTTTTGGCGCTTAGTCTTCGCAAGGCTGAACTGTGCAGCACCCTGGCTCTGTCTCTCGCAAATTCAGATCGCTTGGACCTGGAAGAGTTTTGATTGACAAAACGCTCAGTGACAAAATCGGGGTACTGTTCCTGGTTCAAGCGCTATCCCCCCGAAACTGAAAGCTCCGCCTCCAGAAGTTCCTTGGAGTGTTTTTCACTAAGTTCTCTGCTGTCCAACCAGTTTTCGGGCAATACGCATTTCTTCTTAGCATTTCCCTGCCTGCCTCTTGGTCCCTCAGCTTCCTCACCCGGATAGGGCAAGTCCCTGTCCAGCTTAGATAGGATTTCGTCCATTTGCTCAATACTCTCAACACGTGCCAGTTGCGATCTCAGATCGCCACCGACTGGATAACCCTTGAAATACCAAGCGACGTGCTTACGAATGTCACGACAGGCGTGATCTTCATTTTCAAAAAATTCAACCAATAAGCCTGCATGCTCCCGAAACGCATCAACCACCTCACCCAAATCGGGCTGCACCTTGTCAACTTTGACCGGCTTGTTTGGGTTTTCTAAATACTGGTCAATGGCTTGCTCTAGGTCTCTAAACAACCAGGGTCTGCCCAAGCAGCCCCTGCCAACAACTATGCCGTCTACGCCAGTTTGGTGCATCATCTGAACAGCATCTGTAGCACTCCAGATATCGCCGTTGCCTAAGACTTGAACATCAGGAAGCGATTCTCTTAACTCAGCAATTGCCTGCCAGTCAGCTTTGCCGCTGTAATACTGAACCGCAGTTCTGCCGTGCAGGGCAACGGCTGCCGCCCCAGCGTCTCTCGCCGCTTTTCCTGCATCCAGAAAAGTCAAGTGCTCGTCATCGATGCCCTTACGCATTTTCACGGTAACCGGGACGTCTCCAGCGCTCTTCACTGCCTGCTGCACGATTGCCTCAAACAAATCTTTTTTCCAAGGAAGAGCGGCACCACCGCCTTTTCTAGTGACCTTTGGCACGGGACATCCAAAGTTCAGATCGATGTGGTCTGCTCGATCCGCCTCCAACAGCATTTCAATGGCCTGTCCGATGGTTTTAGGTTCAACTCCGTAAAGTTGCACGGAACGGATTTTTTCGCTGCTGTGGTGGCTTGCCAGTCGCCAAGATGTTGGGTTGTGCTCAACTAGAGCCCGAGATGTAACCATCTCTGCAACATAGAGACCTCCGCCATAGTTTTGACAAAGTCTTCTAAAAGCTGTGTTGGTGATTCCCGCCATAGGTGCCAACACCACCGGCGTTTTTATCTTGTGCTGACCGTAGGTAAGCAATTAGACCAAGTTCTCCGCCAAGAAGTTCACAACCTGATCAAGCGCAACACGCTCCTGTTTCATGCTGTCACGCTCACGAATTGTCACAGCCTGGTCCTGCTCTGTTTCAAAATCAACAGTGATGCAAAAAGGTGTTCCAATTTCATCTTGACGACGATATCTACGCCCAATAGCAGCGCTCTCGTCGTAGTCGATGTTCCAGATTTGCCTTAGCTTCTCAGCCAAATCTTTGGCAATTGGTGTCAGCTGCTCGTTTTTGCTCAGAGGCAACACTGCAGCCTTTACGGGCGCAAGCTTTGGGTGAAGTCTCAAAACAGTTCTGGTGTCGGTTCCACCCTTGGCATTTGGAACTTCCTCTTCACTGTAGGCATCAACCAGAAACGCCATCAAAGAACGAGTAAGTCCAGCAGCAGGCTCAATTACGAAGGGAGTCCAGCGCTCACCCTCGGCCTGATCGAAATAACTCAGGTCGACACCGGAGTGTTTACTGTGAGTGCCTAAATCGAAATCAGTTCTGTTTGCGACACCTTCCAATTCACCAAATTCTCCACCGGCAAATCCGAAGCGGTACTCAATATCAACGGTTCTCTTTGAGTAGTGGGAGAGTTTGTCCTTGGGGTGTTCAAACAGTCTTAGGTTTTCAGGGTCAATTCCTAGATTCACATACCACTGATAGCGCTGCTGAATCCAATACTCGTGCCATTCTTCGTCAGTTCCAGGCTTGACGAAAAACTCCATCTCCATTTGCTCAAACTCGCGAGTTCGGAAAATGAAGTTTCCAGGCGTGATTTCATTTCTAAAACTCTTTCCCATCTGGCCAATACCGAATGGTGGTTTCATTCTTGCGGTGTTCAAAACATTATTGAAATTCACAAAAATACCCTGAGCGGTCTCGGGTCTCAGATAATGCAATCCAGACTCATCTTCAACTGGGCCCAGGCTTGTCTTCAGCAGTCCATTGAACATCTTCGGCTCTGTCCATGCCTCTTTTGTGCCGCAGTTTGGGCAGGCAATTTCGTCAATGGATTTTGGCTCTCGTCCCTTTTTCTCCTGAAAAGCTTCCTCCAGGTGATCAGCACGGTAGCGTCTGTGACAACTGGTGCACTCAATCAAAGGGTCGGTGAATTCAGAAACGTGACCGCTGGCCTCCCAGACTGCTTTTGGCAAAATAATCGAGCTGTCCAGGCCAACCACATCTTCTCTGGAGCTAACCACAGAGCGCCACCACTCTCGCTTGATGGCCTCTTTCAGCTCAACACCTAGTGGTCCGTAATCCCATGCTGATCTTGAGCCCCCGTAAATCTCACCAGCCTGAAAAACAAAACCCCTGCGTTTTGCGAGGGAAATCACCTGGTCGAGTTTGGATTGCGGTGCCATTGGAGCCTTTCTTGCGATGAAGTTCTAGTTTAGCCTTGGGCTGGGCTATCTTTGGCAGACCCAAACCGCCTGTCCCGAGACTGAAACTCAGCTACTGTCTGCCAAAGTGTCTCTCTTGTGAAATCTGGCCAGAGTGTTGGACTAAACACCATCTCGGCATAACTTGATTGCCAAGGCAGAAAATTACTGATCCTCTGTTCGCCACTTGAGCGGATAAACAAATCAACATCAGGTAGTGAGGGTTGATACATCTCCGCCTGAAGAGTTCTTTCGGTGATTTTTTCTGGATTCAGCTCTCCCGCCATCACTCTCTGGGCGATGGCTTTGCTCGCTTGCACTAGCTCCCCACGACCTCCGTAATTCACACACATGTTCAAAGTCATTGCATCAAGCTTTGCAGTCATTTGCTCAGATAGCTTCAATTCGTTTATGACACTTTTCCAAAGTTTCTTCTCCGAGCCTGACCAAACCACTTTGACATTCCAGTCGATGAGCTGTTCTCGCCTTCTTCGGAGTACGTCACGGTTGAACCCCATGAGGAACTTAACCTCTTCGGGGTCTCGTTTCCAGTTCTCGGTGGAAAACGCAAAGGCGCTAACAGCCTTAACTCCAATTTCCAAAGCCCCACTTACAACCTCTAAGAGTGCCTGCTCCCCTGCTTTATGGCCTTCAATCCGAGATAGCCCTCGCTGATTAGCCCAACGTCCATTGCCGTCCATGACAATCGCGATGTGTTCTGGAACCTTCTTGAACTCTGGTGCCGGCCTAGCTGGGTCTCTAAAACTCATCGACTCTCCGTGATGTTCATAGATTTCAAGCCCCGCTCCAAGTGCCACTGCATAAACGCTCTGGTAATTCCCTGAGCTTGCTCGGCTGAAAAACTATCAGCTTGCTCAACCTGAGCCCAATCGCCCGAAATTAGTGCCGAAAGTAAAATCATTGTTGCCGGGTTCAACCTAGTTGCCTCCGGAGGTGCACAGTTTTCACAAACAGCTCCGCCCACCTGAACCAAAAACCTCTCGTGCGGACCCTCGACCTGGCATCCCGAACACTGGTCAAAACTCGGTGTCCAACCAGAAATGGCCAAAGCTCTTAGTTGATAGGAAACAGCGATTAGTTCTGGTTGATGCTCCATTCTGGAAAGAGAGCGAAGAGCGCCGGTAAGCAATTGATAGTGCTGGGTGGTGGATGTCTCCCTTGTGAGTCTTTCGGCTGTTTCCAAAATCCGACTACCCGCAAGATAGCTGTCATAGTCTGCAACAATTTGCTTGCCATAGCTGGCAATGGATTCAACCTGACTGACCACATCCAAGGTTTTGCCTTTATAAAACTGTGCTTCCACAGCCATAAACGGTTCAAGTCGAGCACCAATTTTCGAGCTAGTTTTCCTGACACCTTTGGCTACAGCCCTGATTTGCCCGGAGTTTTTAGACAGCAGAGTAATGATTCGATCGGTCTCCCCGAGCTTATGGGTTCGTAAAACGATTCCCTCTTCTTTGAACTGTGGCACTCCAAAAGTATCCACCATTTGTGGATATTTTCGCTGAAGCTATACCCGCAGGGCTCTATTCACTCCCGAGATCAGTGCCTTAAGGCTCGCTGTTGCAATGTCTCCATCAATACCTACTCCCCAAAGTGGAGTGCCATTGTCAACGCGAAGCTCAATATAGGCAGCTGCTTGGGCGTCACCGGAGGCACTGAGGGTGTGCTCAACGTAATCAAGCAGGTCGATCTCTAACCCCTTCGAGTTCAGTATTTGAATAAACGCAGAAATTGGACCATTGCCGCTGCCCGATTCACTGCTGACCGAATCTGTATCTCTAAGTTCGACTTTAAGATTGACTTCTCCGCTCATGTCACTTTCAGAAGCAGTTCTCATCAATTCATACTTACCCCAGCGACTGTTAGGGTCCTCGCTTGGCAAGTACTCATCTGTGAATGCGCTCCAAAGTTGCTTACTGGTGATTTCTCCACCATTTGCATCAGCAAGCTTTTGTATGGCTTGCGAAAACTCAATCTGCAATTTCCTTGGCAGGTCAAGGTGGTAGTCACTTTTCAGCAGGTAGGCCACTCCGCCTTTACCACTTTGAGAGTTCACGCGAATAATCGCCTCGTAACTTCTCTTTAGGTCATGTGGGTCAATTGGAAGGTATGGCACTTCCCAGTTAACGGTGTGCCTTGTGCCACCTTCGATTTCTGCGATTCTGTCCAGATCCTCCAGGCCTTTTTTGATCGCATCCTGGTGCGATCCACTGAAGGCTGTGAACACCAAATCGCCGCCATAGGGACTTCTTTCAGGAACTGGCATTTGATTGCAGTACTCAACTGTTCTGCGAATTGCATCGATGTCGCCAAAGTTGATCATTGGATCAATTCCCTGGCTGAAAAGATTCAAGCCAAGTGTCACCAGATCGACATTTCCAGTTCGCTCACCATTTCCAAACAAGCATCCTTCGATCCTGTCCGCACCAGCCTGATATCCAAGCTCGGCTGCGGCAACAGCGGTACCACGATCATTGTGTGGGTGAAGTGACAAAATGATGGCCTCGCGCGGCTCAAGCTTTGAACTCATCCACTCGATACTGTCTGCATAAACGTTTGGTGTCGTCATCTCAACTGTTGCCGGCAAATTGATGATCAGTTTTTTGTCTTTTGTGGGCTTGATGACCTCAGCAACCGCATTGCAAACCTCGACTGCATACTCAAGCTCAGTTCCGGTGTAGCTTTCTGGGCTGTATTCATAGAAAACTTCAGTTTCTGGAATGGTCTTCTCTAATTCCAAGCAATCTTTGGCAGCATCTGTTGCGATTTTCTTAATCTCGGCCTCGTCAGCCCTGAACACGACTCTGCGCTGCAACACAGAGGTTGAATTATAAAAGTGAACGATAGCTTTTCTGGCACCTTTAATTGACTCAAAGGTTCGCTCGATTAGCGGCCTTCTTGACTGAGTCAAAACCTGAATTGTGACATCCTCCGGGATGAGATTTTGTTCAATTAGTTGTCGCACAAAATCAAAATCTGTTTGTGAAGCTGATGGGAAGCCAACTTCGATTTCCTTGTATCCCATGTCAACCAAAAGCTGAAACATCTTTAGCTTTCGCTCGGGGCTCATCGGGTCGATCAGCGCTTGGTTTCCATCTCTAAGGTCAACTGCGCACCACCTGGGTGCCTTGTCAATGATCTTGTCTGGCCAGCTGCGGCTTTGGACGTTTACTTTGATTTGCTCATGGAAAGGCTTATACCTATGAAAAGGCATGCCTGAAGGCTTTTGATTATTTTCCAATTTGATTCTCCGTGCTTTAGATTTTTTTAGCGGCCGAAAGCCTCCGCGACGAGATGGGCCAGAGGATTAGGCCTCGTCGCGGCCGCTAAGTAGAAGCTGGAAAAGCATTCCCCAACGGTATCACTAAAACCCCAAGCGACCAAGTAGCTTTGGATCCTGCTGCCAGTCTTTTGAAACTTTGACATGTAGTTTCAACTTTGTTGGCTTGCCGGTGAGCTTTCGAATGTTCCGCTGTGACCGTTGACGGATTTCCGACAACCGCTCCCCTTTGTTTCCAATGATTATTCCTTTTTGGCTATCTCGTTCAACGTGAATCGACAGGTGCAGCTCATCGCCGTTCCACTCATCCAATGTGACAGCTAGGGAGTGTGGCAACTCATTCTGTAAATGGCCCAGGGCAGACTCTCGAACCTCCTCGCAAACTCTTTGCTCCATGCTGGATTCGGTGACAGTGTCCACCGGATACAAAAGTGGAGACTTGGGCATCATGGAAACCGCTATGTCTGCCAAAAGATCTATCTGGTAATCACTCTTAGCGCTGACTGGAACTATCTGATCCCAATCGGCCAGTTCAGCCAATGCCATTAGTTGGCTAGCCACTTTTTCTGGACCAACCCTGTCGGTTTTGGTAACTATGGCAATTTTTTTAGATTTTGGAAAAGACTGCAGTTGCTCAATGATTCTTTTGTCTCCCGGACCAATTTCCTCATTAGCGGGGCAGCAAAATCCAATTACATCCATATCCCCTAATTCAGCTTGAACCAAGTCATTCAGCCTCTGACCAAGAAGAGTTCTTGGCCTGTGTAGTCCAGGGGTGTCAACAATAATGAGCTGGCCCTGATCTGAGTTCCTAATTCCCCTAATAGCCTTCCTTGTAGTTTGCGGTCGGTCAGAAGTGATTGCAATTTTTTCACCGACCAACGCATTGGTGAGGGTGGATTTACCCGTATTGGGCCTGCCGACAAATGAGATAAACCCGGCCCTAGTCATCGATCCGCTTCACCACAATTGAACCCAGGCGACCCTTTTTGACGTCAACCCTCTCAGCGACAAAATCAAACCCGTGGGCCTGCACCCGTTCGCCGCCAACCGGCAGTCGATCAAGAAGCTTAATGATCAGACCAGCCACGGTGTCGACATCCTCATCCTCAATCTCGACTTCAAAGAATTCACCAAAGGTGGAAAGTGTGGTGCGGGGGTTGACCCGGTAGAGATTTTCGCCCAGTTGAGTAAGCTCCTGTTGCTCGCGATCGTATTCATCGCTTATCTCACCAACCAGCTCTTCAATGAGATCCTCCATGGTCACCATGCCAGCAATGCCGCCGTATTCATCAATAATCAGAGTCAGTTGAGTCTGGGTTGACTGCATCTGCTGTAATAAATCACTCACTGGCTTGCTCTCTGGAACAAACACTGCTTGTCTGGCACTTTCTTCGGCTTTTTCAGAGACTAATTTTGCAGGATTTTCCAATACTGTCTTGGCAATGTCTTTTAAAAACAAAACACCTCGGATGTCATCAGGGCCATCGCCGGTGACTGGAAGTCTAGAGTGACCGCTTGCAACAAATCCGCTCAGGGCCTCTTCCAAGTTGTCCTCGGCGTCGATTGTCTTCATGTCAATTCTTGGCACCATCACCTCTCTCACCACGGTCTGACCGAAGTCTTCAATGCTCTGCCGAAACTCTTTTTCAAATTCTTCGGGGTCTGGAGCGTCTGGCAACTGAAAAGATCTAAATAATTCATTCCATGCCTGGTAAAACCTGGATAAAAAAGACTCAACCCCCGTAGCAAAGCCCCCGCCACTCAATCTGGAAGCAATCCGGTGAGAGAAAATGAGCACCAAGCTGATGAGTACCAGTGATACAACGACTGACCATCCCGAAATATAGCTCGCTAGACCAAGTGTTAGTAGCGCTCCGGAAATCGCTAAGAGCATCATGCGCAAATAAATCGCGTTGTCTTGAACCTTTTCGCTAACTCTCTGCTGAGCCTCTGCAACGGTGAGAAAAAACGACAGCAGAAGAGGAATCCCTGCACTAATCGCAATCAACTGAGCTCCTCAGCTTGAAATGAATCTAGCAACTCTCGCTGCAATCCAAACATCTCGTTTTCTTGCTCCGGAAACTCGTGATCAAAGCCCAGCAGATGCAAAAGCCCGTGGGTTGCCAGCAACATAACTTCATCAATTTCAGCATGACCCGCAGCATCCGCTTGCAAACGAGCAACTTGAGGACAGATCACAATGTCTCCCAATACGCCCTCAGCATTCGGGTCACCAGGTCTTAGCTCATCCATTGGAAAACTGAGGACATCAGTTGGACCAGGCTCATCCATCCACTTGATGTGGAGTTGTTCCATGGCTTCCTCATTCACAAACATTACAGAAAGCTCTGCCCTGGGACTGAGTTTCAGTCTTGTGAAGTGATGCCTGAGCATCGCAACGATTCTCTCGGATTCGACATCGAATTCCGATTCATTATTCAGCTCAATGCTCATCGTGCGCCTCGTAGGCATTAACAATTCTGGTAACCAGCTCATGCCTTACAACGTCTCGGCTGGTTAACCTTGCTACGTGCAAATCGTCGACCTCCGACAAAATTCTGACAGCCGATGCCAGACCACTTTTTCCGCCTGGAAGATCAACCTGGGTCGTGTCGCCCGTGATAATCATTTTTGAGTTGAAGCCAAGCCGGGTCAAAAACATCTTCATTTGTTCCTGAGTGGTGTTCTGGGCCTCATCCAAAATCACAAACGCATCATTCAGTGTCCGTCCTCGCATATATGCAAGTGGGGCAACTTCAACCACGCCACTTTCCAAAAACCTTGCCAACGAGTCAGCTGGCAACATCTCCTGCAATGCATCAAACAGGGGCCTTAGGTAGGGGTCGATTTTCTCCGAAAGGGTTCCCGGCAGGTATCCCAGTCTCTCTCCAGCCTCAACGGCGGGGCGAGTGAGAATGATTCTGCTGCACTTTTTGTTTTGCAAAGCTTCAACGGCTTTTGCCATTGCCAAATATGTTTTTCCTGTTCCAGCGGGTCCCAGCCCAAAGACCACCGTGTGCTCATCAATCGCTTTGAGATATTTCACCTGACCTGCGGTTTTCGCTCGGATTCGTTTTTCCCCAGCTGAGATATAGCTCCCTGAAAAACCCTCTACCGAGTCATCAGTTAATTGAGAAATCTCAATCACGTCTCGGCTGGAGACTGAATCACCTCTTGCAATCAGTTTTTCTAGCTGATCAATTACCCGCCTGAGTTGCTTGCTTCTATGTTCATCACCCTGAATAGTCCAAACCGAGCCGCGCAACAATATTTCGAGGTCAGAAAACTGGCTCTCAAGCTCCCTCAGATGAGAATCGTTCGCTCCAACCAGTTGGCCTATGTATGCAGGGTTGGTTTCAAAAACAACTTCGCTCAACTAGCTCCCTGGCTCAAAACGTGACCGTGGGCATGGAAAACAGTCTGTCCTGCCTCTTCTCCGGTGTTAAATAAAAACTTGAAGTGCCCATTGGTGTGTTGCTCGCTCACTTCGCGCATCAGACTCAGCACAGCGTCCATGGACTCAGAGTCTTGAGATAGCTCTGTAATGTTTTTGGAGTGAGTCTTTGGCACCACTAAGAGATGAACCGGGGCTTCTGGGTTTATATCTCTAAACGCAATCGCCCCCTCGTTTTCGCCAACTCGATCGCTGGGAATTTCACCCATCACAATTTTGCAAAAAATACAGTCGCTCAAATTTCCTCCAATTCCATACTAACCCCAGCCAAGCTTGGTTCTAATGGTAGAAATTGCGGCTGGAGCAGCGGTGGAGGTCCTCAGGACTGCTGAGCCAAGTGAGGCGGTCACCGCTCCCCTTTGCAGCAGTCTTTCGGTTTCAGATTCTGAAATACCCCCCTCTGGACCAATCACCAGGGTAATTTCAGGACTCAGATCGATTTCCGCTAGAGATTTTTGGGCCTCTGGATCCAAAACAATTAACTGTCCATAAAACTCAAACTCACAATTGCTGGTGAAGTCTTGAATTTTCGGTAACCATGCCTGATGCGATTGCTTCATCGCCTCGGCGGCAATTTGTTGCCAGCGGGCAGAACCCTTGACTGCTTTTTTGCTATCCCATCGAACAACTGAGCGTTTTGCCTGCCATGGAGTAAAACTCGAAGCTCCCAACTCGGTCGATGTCTGCACTGCCAATTCATCCCGGTCGCCCTTTGCAAGTGCCTGAACAACATGAATCTCTGGTTTGACTCGAGGTTGACTCCAGCGCCGGGTGATCAAAACCGATTCGCCCCTAAGTTCAGCAATTGCCAAGTTTCCTTCTCCATCGGTCAAACGAAGCTGATCTCCGTCTCCAAGTCTTAGGGATTTAGTGGCATGCGAAAGCTCTTTGGGGTCAAGCGCCAAGGTGTCTTCAACTAACGAACTAACTAAAAACTGGTGCATTATTTTTTGCCAAAGCCAAAGCCTTGTCGGCGCTGAGCCAATCCCGCCTTGTCTTTTCCGATTTCACTCAACTTTTGAAAAAGCTCTTTTTGTTTCCTGTCCAATTTGCCTGGAATTGAAACATAGATCTCCAACACCAAATTACCGCGTCCGCTGCCTCGTAATTTGGTTGCTCCCAGAGATTTCAAGTTCAGCTTGTCTCCGGTTTGGGTTCCAGCTTTCACGCTCACATTCTGTGGTCCATCGAAGGTTTCAATTTCGATTTCAGCTCCCAGTGCTGCATCCGTAAAGGGAACTTCAAATCGGGCTGTCAAATCATCGCCGTCTCGAGAGAAAACTGGGTGTGGGTCAATGCTTACTTCCAAATACAAATCTCCCGGAGGACCTCCTGCAAAACCAACTTCTCCTTCACCGGGCAAGTGAAGCCTCATTCCATCCTGAACCCCAGCGGGGATATCCAAGCTCAGCTCTCGATTTTCACGAATTCTTCCCTGAGCCCTACAGGTTTGGCAGGGATGAGGAATTACCTCACCCGTTCCCTTGCAGGAACCACAGGGCTGCGAGGTAACCATAGTTCCCATGAATGACTGAACTTGGCGTGAAATACTTCCACTTCCCTTGCAAATATCACACACCTCAACCTTTGTTCCCTGCTGCGCGCAACTGCCCTCGCAGGTGGGACATAAAACAGCGGTGGCGATCGTCATTGTTTTGCTGGCGCCAAAGATTGCTTCCTTCAAATCCAGATCGACGCGAAGCAGAGCATCCTGCCCACGTTGCTGTCGCGAGCGAGGTCCCCGCTGTCCTCCTCCACCGAAAAAGGTTTCAAAAATATCTCCCAAACCGACACCCTGGTCACCACCCCGGTCATACTTCTGTCTTTCCTGCGGATCCGCCAAGACCTCGTAGGCGTGGGTGACCGCTTTGAAGCGCTCCTGGGCCTCTGGGTCAGGATTGATGTCTGGGTGGAGCTCCCTGGCAAGCTTGCGGTAAGCCTTTTTGATTTCCTCCGTGGTCGCGTTTTCGTTTACGCCCAAAACCTCGTAGTAATCGCTCAATTAATTTCCGTTCAATGATTTGGTTAGGTAACGAGCAACAGCTCGGAGGGATGCAATGTTCCCCTGGTAATTCATTCGGGTGGGACCCAAAACTCCAACCCTAGCGGAACCATCACCCTCTCCATATTCGCCAATCAAAACGCTTGCACCCTCCAAGGAGGCCAGGTTGTTGTCGCTTCCAATCGAAATTCCCAAGCCGTCGCGCTCCAGTTCGATCTCGCGCAATAGCTTCAAAAGCACTACCTGTTCCTCCATCATTTCAAGCAACGGGGCAAAGCCATCAAAATCAGCCTCGGTCCTGACCAGGTTGGCAGCCCCACTAACTGCAACCTTCTCCTGCTTGTTTTCGTTCACCAGACCGTCCAAAGTTGCAATGATGGGCTTAATGGCCGTTTGAGCTGCATCTGAAAGCTCCAATTGCAAGTCTTTGCTCTTTGAACTCACATCACTCAGCGGTTGACCCGAAAGTTGACCATTCAATCGACCTCGAAGATCTTGCAATAACTCATCCGAAATTGCTGATTGCAAAATCGCAACTTCCTGCTGAATTTGACCCGAACTAGAAATCAGCATCACCAGACATCTGGTTTCGCTGATTGCTATCAGTTCTACATGCCGGACATAGCTGCCACCAAAGGAAGGGTAAGAAATCAGAGCCAATGAGTTAGTGAGTTGACTCAAGGTTTTAGCACTCTGTTGCAACATTTCTTCTAAGGAAAGTCGCTTATCCAAAAAAGATTCAATGGCTTTTTTCTCAGGATTGGAAACTGCACTCAAGTTTCTAATCTGCTCAACAAATAGGCGGTAGCCCTTATCTGTTGGAATGCGTCCGCTGGAGGTATGGGGCGCAACAATCAGCTCTTCCTCTTCCAAAACCGCCATGTCGTTTCGAATGGTTGCCGCACTTACCCCCAGAGGGTGCCTATCCAACAGTGATTTTGAGCCAACCGGTTGATTGGTCTGGACGTAGTCCTCGACAATAGCCCGCAAAACCTCTAACGATCTCTCAGGAATCATCTTGGCACTCTCCAATCTCGAGTGCCAATTCTAATCAAATGAAACCTAATTGAGAAGATTTAGCACCACGCGATCAGCCATTTGCCTACCCTTGAGGGTCAGAGAGTAGCTCTCATCGAATTTTTCTAAGTAGCCAAGATCTAGCTGTTGGTCAACCAGTTCTGGCTTGACCTCTAGTTCATCCAGCAATGATTGTTGCAATCCCTGACGAATTCTGATTTCCAGCAAAAGCCTTTCTTCAAGGTGTTGGCGCTGAGTGATTTTTTCATAACCGTGAATTGGCAAATCGCCATCAGTGGATTTTGAATAAGCGGCGGGGTGTTTTTTGTTCCACCAGCGAACATCGCCCATGAATGAATGGGCTCCAGGGCCAAATCCCCACCAGTAGTTAGAACTCCAGTAGGCACGGTTATGCCAAGAGATTGCTCGATCGGAGCGACTAAAGTTGCTGAGCTCATACCAATGCAGCCCAGCTTGGCTGGTTTTTTCATCAAGCAATTCATATTTGGCAGCCATCAGATCCTCATCTGGCATATCTAAAATGCCTTTTGAAACCTGCCGCTCAAGCTTTGTTCCACGCTCAACAATCAACGCATACGCACTCAGGTGATCGGGTTCCAGTGAAAGGGTTTTTTCCACCGTCTGCTGCCAGCTCTGAAGGGTTTCTCCAGGTGCTCCGTAGATCAAATCAACCGACACCATCAGCCCTGCCTGCTTAGCCTGAGAAACAGCCTTGCTGACATTCTCGGTGTCGTGAGTTCTGTCTAGAACCTTCAAAACCTCTGGGTCAAAACTTTGAGCACCAATGCTGACTCGGTTTATGCCCAATTGAAATAACCCTTGCATGTATTCAAGGTCAACGCTGTCAGGGTTGACCTCCAAAGTCATATCGGCATTTGGCTTTATGCCGTAATTGTTTTGAAGACTAGTTAGCAGAGCTTCGATTTGCTCAATAGAGAAAAGGCTCGGTGTACCCCCGCCAAAAAACACCGTTGAAAATGGTTTGGTCTGAATGCCTGCCTGATCTAAAACCAACTTGGATTGATTCATCTCGGTTATCAGTGGCTGGTGAAACTCGGCTCTGGTAACACCCTGAACCTCTGTTGAGGTATAGGTGTTGTAATCGCAGTAACCGCAACGAACATCACAAAAAGGAATATGCACGTAAGCGTGCCAAGTCTTGTCACTGACCGCCTCGGGAGAGACTGGGAAAGATCCTTCCCAACTAACGCCCTGCGGTAAAACTCCTGGCATTACTGATTTTTCTTCTCAACTTTGCCCGGATCGGAACCAAGGGCTGCAATGAAGGCCTCTTGAGGGACTTCGACTCGTCCTACCATTTTCATTCGGCGCTTACCCTCTTTTTGCTTCTCTAGAAGCTTGCGCTTCCTGGTGATGTCTCCTCCGTAGCACTTCGCCAGAACATCTTTCCTTACAGCCCTGATTGACTCTCTGGCGATGATCCTGGAGCCAACCGCCGCCTGAATTGGGACCTCAAACTGTTGCCTCGGAATCAGTTCCTTTAGCTTTCCGGTGACACTAACGCCGTGGGCGTAAGCCTTGTCTTTGTGAACAATCGCACTAAAGGCATCAACCTGTTCGCCTTGTAACAATAGATCCACCTTGACCAAATCACTTGCCTGCAGACCTGATTCCTCGTAATCAAGCGAGGCATAACCCTGTGTTTTGCTTTTTAGTTGGTCGAAAAAGTCAAACACAATCTCAGCAAGGGGTAACTGATACCTCAACTGAACTCGATCCTCACTCAAATACTGCATGTCAATCATCGTTCCTCGACGGGTTTGGCAAAGCTCAATGATTGTCCCTACATAGTCTTTCGGGCTCAGAATTGTTGCATTGACAACAGGCTCCAGCAC
>CAJXMQ010000014.1 GCA_913056225.1 uncultured Micrococcales bacterium
TGCTTCGCCTGCCAGCGTTCCTGGGTGCTGTTTTCAACAACCATGGTGTCACCGCTTACCTTTCCCGCATTGGCCCAGGCCTGCAGGGTCATGGTGTCCATCTCACGCTCGGGTTCACCCGGCATCTTCACAGTCCACATAGTCATCTAGTTATCCTTATCCTTTTCATCTTCATCAAATAGATCTTTTTTCAAACTTCCGAATTCTTCAACTGGCCTATATTGCCTCTTTTTGGAGCCGTGTCTGACTGACGCAAAGATGATCACTCCAATTGACGCTACTCCCCATATGGACAAAAAGATAAGCAAAGGGGCAAAGAAGCGAAGTAATGGCTCACCGATTTGGTCGAATACATCTTCTATGTAGTCATCACTTATAAACACCTGAGGGTCAGCTGCCTCTGAGGGTTCAATGTATTGGGACAAAACCCTTGCTTGAATCTCTAGATCCTGCCCTGGCTCCAATCGCCACTCAATGACCGAACCTGACTGGCGACCATTGGTTGATTCGACTACTCCAGGGAAATCAATCCTCACCCAAACATCGGGGTCTGGCAGGTTTCCAGGAAGTTGCTCTAAATCACTTGCTGAGAACTGAGAGACAATTCTTCCTTCAGCTATCAGGTAATCGCCGTCTCGAACAACCCGCAGATAGGTCTCTGGTGATGCACCATCGCTGAAGTTCAAAATGGAAAGATCCCTATTCTCAAAACTGAACTCGGTTCCCTCCCAGGTAGCGCTGTTGATCTCGGTTTCCCGAACTCTTGATTCTGGGGTGAAAAGATTTTCATCAACGTTTGGAATCAGCTCTCCCAAACCTGCAGTCCTTAGCTGCTGCAGAAGCTGTTTAGAAACAGCTGCTGAAACATCCCCGCTAACTCTGTCACTTCTGTTGATCTCCAGATCAGCAGTCAGTTGAACGCAGCCAGTCAGTGTCAGCGTTGCAATGGCAGTGAGGGCTAAGGCTTTTAGCTTTTTCATACTCCCCACCTTATTCATAGATTCTGAACGTTTGTTGAATTGATTGGAAGCGGTAGTTTTTCAGCGTCTTTTGGAAGCTTCAGATTGAACACAAAAACCTGTCTTTCAAAATCATGCTTATCTGGCGCTGGTAGCAAGAAATACTCAGGGGTCGCCAGCTCAACCTCCCCAACATAAAGCTGCAGGTCATCTTTGGGGACAAATAACCTGAGTTTTCTGCCCTGGGTTTTATGTTCCAAGATTGCTTTGTTGCCCCTGATTGGCTCTTGATCGGCTGATTTGCCCTCACCTGTGAAGTTGTAATAACCGTCTTTTCTCAGGCCTTCATAAACGTCATAGCCAAAGGGCTTACCTCGCTCAGGGTCACTAAAGAGCAAAACATTGTCTGAACGAGAGCAAGGGGCTATGCCCCCTCGGAAACTTCCTCCCAGCAATTGATGAATCAAAAACCTGGAGAGAGTTTCTCCAGGTTCAATTGGAAACATCTTTTGACCCGATCAGCCAGCGGGCTAGTAAAGCGGTAACAGCACCAACCAGACCAAGACTGATTAGCATCAAAAACACAGCCACTATTCGACCCTCAACTGTCACAGGTGCATAATCCCCGTAACCAACCGTGGTTATTGTCACAGCAGACCACCACAGAGCATCACCAAAGCTTTCATACTCACTTAGTGCTCCGCGCTCCGCGTCATACAAACTCAATGCCCCCGTGAACCAAATCAAAGGGAGTGCGAGTGCAACATAAAACCCGGTCTCGCTGGTCCTGTTTTTGCCATAGCTGTCAATAGCGCTCAAAACCAGCAGCAGCTTGAAAATTCTCAGAGGCCTGAGCATGGGCAATGCGACTGCCAGTATCAACAGCCAGTTTCGACCAATGAAGCCGCGCCATCCACCCTTGGTGCCTTTCCATGGAGTCTCGGCAAACAGGTTCATGAAGAAATCAAAAATGAAGATTATAAAAATGGCTTCTGCTGCAAAAAAGCCAAAAGTTGACCAATTGCCGGTTGCCAAAACCTCCAGAGTGTAAAAACCTAGATAGGCAAAGCCCAGAATGATTAGTGCTAGCTCTGCCTTTTCAACCCAAAAATGCGCGAGCTTTTGAACCCTACTCAGCATCGTGGGTTTCGCCCTCGGCTCCAAAGATCATCCTCATTGGTTGCCATAAATACTCAGCCTTCCAGCCAAGTTCTGGTCTTCGCCAAGCGTGATCCCGCGCAACCTCGGCGATTGCAGCCCAATAAAACACATTGATCAAATCAACACTGATGTGATTCAGGGTGTCACCTGGAAAGGCTTTCCCCAGCAACCTCCGAAGCAGAGTTGGAACTTCTGATTTACCCAAGTCATGCAGCACTGACCTAATCTCAAGATCCAGCTCTCTAGCCCTTCTTGGGTTGAAACTTGGGGAGGCTCCCTTGATGTGTAGGAGGTAACTAACCTGCAAAGCCTGGCGGTATCTGGCATCATCCAATAAATCCATCAGATTCACGAATCGATCCACCTCGTAACCGCATTCTCTGAGTTCTAAAACATCTGGGTAGCTAAAGAAACGATAGAACGGAACATGGGGCCTGATTGGCGAATAGGGCTTTTCCTGAAAGGAGGCCTCCAACGGGTCGACACCGATTGCAGCAGCACCCCAGGTGTTGAATGCCTCGTCCGGGTAGGGGATCTTGTTGAGATCCTCCTCACGTTCATCAGCCATTTCTCAATTGTCCTCTGCTTGCACTAATTTGTCACCTAGGGGGTGTGGATGGAAATCTTATTATTCGTCGCATTATTCCTTTTTTTCTACTGGCGAAGCCAGAGAAAGAAGGAAAGAAAGAATCAGCAGCAGATTATTGCTGGATACGAAAACGCTTTGGGCTATGCCAATGCAATCAATGCAGCCCCGTATTTAGAAGGCGATGGAAGCTTCAGCCAAGAAGTGGTTGGTGAAAGCTTTTATAAAAAAGAATTCAAAAGACTGAACACTTACATCCAGCAAGTTCACCCAGGTGAAGACGAGGTTGTTTGTGCATTGGTTGCCGATCCAAGCAACAGGCATGACAGCAATGCTGTCAAGGTAATGGCCGGAGATCTGCAACTAGGACATTTGCCCAGAGACTTAGCCGCTGAGCTTCAGGGAGAAATTATTGAGATGGGTGGTTTAGCAAAGGTGACTGGCAAGGTGCATTTTGGAGAGCACAATTCAATTCGCTTGGATATGGCTGTTCCCCTGCAAACAAAAGACTAGACACTGGGGAATATCTGCGTTATCCTTTTGTTACATTCATTACAAACAACTCTACAAGGGCGTAGTTCCGATAGCTAAGAAAGGAAATATGCCCGCTTTTGAGTATCACTGCAACAAATGCAGTAGCAATGTAACCATCAACCACAACTCAATTGAGTCTGTTGACATCATGTGTGCTCGCTGCTCCAGCAAGCTTCACCGCGATGAGCCTTTCAGCCTAAAACTTCAGGTAATGGCTCACGAAATCAAAGATTTCCTCTCAGGCCGAGCCTAAGCACCAGTTAGTGGATAGCGCACAATTGTTGCGTTTCTATCCTGACCAACACCAACCGCACTGATCCTGGTACCACTCATTCGCTCCAGGGCTAGAACATAATCCTGAGCGTTTTTCGGAAGCTCTTCGAATGTCGTGCAGCCAGTAATGTCCTCTTGCCAACCTGGGAAGTTTTCATAAATGGGCTTTGCGTGGTGGAAATCACTTTGGTTGGCAGGAAGTTCTTCAACCCTCTGGCCATCAATCTCATAGGCAACACAAACTGGAATCTCATCAAGACCCGTTAGAACATCCAACTTGGTCAAAAAGAAATCAGTTAGTCCATTGATTCTGGTTGCATATCTAGCAATTGGCGCATCAAACCATCCACAGCGACGTTCACGTCCGGTGGTGACACCAAACTCACCACCATTGCTTCTTAGAAACTCTCCCCATTCATCGAATAGCTCTGTTGGGAAAGGGCCTGATCCAACTCGAGTTGTGTAGGCCTTGAGGATTCCAATCACACCCGTAATTCTGGTTGGACCAATTCCTGAGCCAACAGTTGCCCCACCAGCACTTGCATTGCTGGAGGTGACAAACGGATATGTTCCGTGGTCAATGTCCAGAAGTGTTCCCTGACCACCTTCCAGCAGCACAGTCTTGCCCTCATCCAGAGCCTGGTTCAAAATCAACGAGGTGTCTGTGACCATCGGCTTCAATCTCTCACCGAAGCTCAAAAGGTGCTCAACAACCTCCTCCACCTTCACAGCAGCTCGGTTATAAACCTTGACCAAAAGCTCGTTTTTCTGACCCAGCGCTCCTTCAACTTTTTGAGTGAGGATGCTTGGATCAAACAAATCTTGAATGCGAATACCCAGTCGACCAATTTTGTCGCTGTATGTCGGGCCAATTCCGCGACCAGTTGTGCCAATGGCTTTTTTACCTAAAAAGCGCTCTCCAACTTTGTCGACAGTCACGTGATAGGGGGTAATCACATGGGCATTGGATGAAATCTTTAGTTTGGAAACATCCACGCCCTGGGCAATTAACCCATCAAGCTCTTCCATCAAAACTTCTAAATCGACAACTACACCGTTGCCAATCACTGGAGTTACCTCCGGGGTCAAAATTCCTGAGGGAAGCAGGTGCAGAGCAAATTTCTTATCCCCAATGACAACTGTGTGGCCCGCGTTATTTCCACCCTGGAAACGAACCACGTAATCAACCTGGTCACCTAAAAGATCGGTAGCTTTGCCTTTTCCTTCATCCCCCCACTGGGCGCCAATCAAGACAATTGCTGGCATGGTTTCCTCAATTCTGGTTTCCTAGGAAACCCAATACAGCTTAGCTGAATACGTGCTTGGTCACCCAAGAGTGCATAGTGATGGCAGCCGCCGCACTGGCATTAATTGACCTTGTCGAACCGAACTGGGAAATCTCTAAAACAGCGGTTGCGCTATCCAAGGCAGCTTGGCTCAAACCAGGACCCTCTTGGCCGAATAAAAACACGCATTCTTTGGGGAGTGAATACTGCTCAAGCTTTTGACATCCAGGCACGTTATCGATCGCAATAACAGGTAACTCTCCGATGTGTTTCAGAAAAGACTCGACATCTGGATGGTGAGTCACATGCTGATACCTGTCTGTCACCATGGCACCGCGACGGTTCCAGCGACGATTCCCGATTATGTGAACCTCTTTGGCCAAGAAAGCATTTGCGGTTCTGACAATGGAACCGATGTTCAAATCATGCTGCCAGTTTTCAATTGCAACATGAAACCCGTGACGCTTTGAATCAAGATCGGCAACAATCGCCTCCATTGACCAGTAGCGGTAGTGATCGACAACATTTCTGGTGTCCCCCTCTGCCAAAAGCTCAGAATCGAATTTCTCAAAATCAGGATGCTTGCTCGGGTCACCCTCAAAGGGTCCAACCCCCCAGGTTGGTTGCTCTGTTGGCTTATCAGCGGGATTATCAGTCACTACTGAAGCCTATTGCTAATTGGGTGCAGTTTTACTCCAGGGAGCTTCTGCCAATCAGCTCTTTTGTCCAAAGTCAGAAGCGTTGCCCCGTTAGACACGGTGATTGCAGCGATCATGAGATCAAAAACCGAGCGGGGCGAGGATCTGTTTGATTCTGAGTTACTCAGATTGGCAAATGCTTCAGCTGCCTGGATATCAAAATCGGCGATTGCCATGACAGATTGAATCATTGAAAGCTTTTCTTTGGCCCTTGCAGCTTTATCTGGTTTCGAGCTCAACCCAATGCCGATCAAAATCTCAGCAATGACAGGTGTTGGCAATATGAGATTCAAGCCCTCTATTTCCTGAAAATCCCGCTCAGCTCTTTCCAAAGCAATTACAAACGAGGAGTCAATCACCACAAGTTGACTCAAACCCGGATCCTGTTCAAATCTGGATCAGCCTGTTGCTGTTTGGATTTTTCAATATTCCCAACCAGTTCTTCGTCAAACACGCTGCCTGAGGTTTTCAAGAGTTCCGCTAACTTCGATCCGCTTGATTCGCCCTTGGGGCTGAGCAAGGCAATGGTCTTTTTTCCCCTAGTGATCTCAATCTCCTGACCCGATTCAACCATTTTCAAAACCTCACTAAAGTTTCGAGACACTTCTGTGGCGGTCAGTGTTTTCTTCATAAAAATCAGATTATCTGATTTTTTGTTCCTAATCAACATCCTGCAAGCTTGCTAACCAAGAAGGCTGTTTGATGCTGTATTCAGAAAATTGTGTAAAAAGTTAGCTAAGCCCAAGATCCTCAAGGCTAATTAGGGACAGGTATTTATATCCTTCTTTTTCAATCACCTCACGGGCGCCTGTGTCTCTGTCAACCACGGTTGCAATGCATAAAATCTCAGCACCTGCTTCTTTGACAGCCTCTGCTGCTGTCAACGGGCTTCCGCCTGTCGTAGAAGTGTCTTCCACGACAACAACTTCTCTGCCAGAGATGTCAGGACCCTCGACCTGTCTCCCCATGCCGTGCTGCTTGGCTTGTTTGCGAACAACGAAGGCATCAATGTTTTCACTTGCGTTCATGATTGCAGCAGCCACCGGATCTGCTCCCATGGTCAGACCACCAACTGCTTCTATGTTGTTGATTCCATGCTCAGTAAGCATTTGAAGCATCTGAGCACCAATCAGCTTCGATGCCTCGTGATGCAAAGTCGCTCTTCTGAGATCAACGTAGTAATCAGCTTTGATGCCGCTGGAAAGAATGACCTCTCCGTGCACCACGGCTAGTTGATTGATTAGCTCAATTAGGCGATGTCTGTCCAAGTTCGTATCACTCACAAATTAGAGTTTAGCTATGCGCATTGCCACTTGGAACGTCAACTCAATCAGAGCAAGGGTGGCAAGAGTCACCGATTACCTATCTAGGGCCGATATTGACATATTGGCCATGCAGGAAATTAAGTGCAAACCAGAGCAATTCCCCAGAGCTGAGTTCGAAGCACTGGGCTATGAGTTAATCGTCCATGGGTTGAATCAATGGAATGGTGTTGCCTTTGCTTATAAAAAGCACATCGAGGTTTCAGACATTGAATATGAGTTTTCACAAATGCCAGAGTTCAATGATGTTTTAGAGGCAAGGGCGTTGGGGGCCACTTTCGATGGAATCAGGCTTTGGTCTCTTTATGTTCCAAACGGCAGAGAGCTTGACCATCCCCACTACACATACAAGCTTCAGTGGCTTCACAACCTTGCTGCCACGACAGCAGAACAACTAGAGGCTGAGCCAGATTTGCAGATGGCGCTGATGGGGGATTTCAACATTGCGCCATTGGACACCGACGTTTGGGACATAGCTGAATTCGCGGGCTCAACTCACGTGAGCGAGGATGAGCGGATGGCTTTTGAGGCATTTGAGCAGATTGGCCTGACCGATGTGGTGAGGCCACATCACCCAGAGGGGTATACCTACTGGGACTATAAACAGCTGCGCTTTCCAAAAAACGAGGGAATGCGGATTGATTTCATTTTGGCCACTGAGGCATTGGCAGCAAGAGTTTTGGAGACAGAGATGGTCAGGGAAGAGCGAAAAGGCGACCTACCCAGTGATCATGTTCCAGTTGTTGCCAAGATTGGTTGATTAGAAACCGGCACTTCAGCATTGAAGTGATTGCCCTTGTCATCTGAGTGGTGACTGAAATGAGTGCTCAGCTCGGAGATTGTTTTGAGACCATAACCTGGAACGGTTTTGTTGATTTGGTTTCCATCAAATGTGGCTGAAACCACAATCACCCCCAACGAGTCGCTTACCGAGTTGTAGCGACCAACATTGAAATTAATCCAAGTTGATGCCGAGTGCTTCATGGCATTGGAAACCACCTCGCGAACAATCTCGATAACTGCGATGTGGGCATTTTGATCCAATGTCAGAAGCTCGACAGCCTCGTCATCCAGCTTAAATTTGATTTCAGCACTCGAACCCCACATCTCCCTCATTTGATCTAAAAACTCAATCAGATTGGCATCCGATGGGTTTTTAAGCTCCTCTTCGATTGAAGATCTGAACGAACTCAGTTTTTGCTTGTCGGGTGCAACTCCGGTTCTCTCAATCTCCAGGGCGAGTGATCTGAGCCGAGATTGAACAGATCCGTGCAAAATTCGTGACAATCTTTGTTTTTCAACAAGTTTCAGTTGCTCCGCTCGAGATCGTGCCAGCGCTGTTTGCTCAATTGCCAGCTGCAACCTCTCAATGGATCTCTCTGTTTGAAACTTGGAGGCAAAACCGACCGCTGAGAGCATGCCGGCTGCAAACACATTATTGAAAAGGCTCAATGAAGCGATGAATGAAAGTTCCGAGCCTGGCAAGACAATCGCTGGAGAGAAAGCGCTTACCAATGCGGGAAGACTCAAAAAGCCCAGATTTGAAAATAGCCTGGCAGTTGGGTTGCTTATTTTTTTGGAGACTGCTTTCCCGATTGAGTAGCTAATGAATATAGCGGTTCCAACCAAAGCCAAATCGGCCAATGCGCCAACAATCCCCAATCCCCATATCTTTGCAGTTACCGCAGAGAGCATTTGCAAAATAATCGCGGTGGCAATAAAAAATGGGTTGTCAATAAACGCAGTCTTTGCGATTTTCCAGCCGTTCACGCGCTGATAGGGGATAACGACGTAGTCGGGTTTGGTTGAGCTGTTTTGAATTTTTTCAATAATCGGTCGCAAACCGTCATCCACTAAGCGATGCAACTCATTCGAAATCCTCTGAAGCTCCCAGCTGTTTTTGCCCTTGGTCTCAACCTGCACCAAGCCCAAATCAACTAGCTTTAGCGTTTCCTGCATTACCTCGCTTCGAGAAAGCTCCAGTTCCTGCTCGCTGTGTTCTAGGTATTTTGATTGCTTTGCTAGTTCGGACCTGAGCTCGCTGTAAGTTTTCAAGAAATTGTTTACCTCGAATACTGCGGCGCTTCCAACCGCGTACCAGACGGTCACCAGAAAAGTGGCGGTGCCCATTCGCCACAAGAAGTTAGCCTGCTCAACCAGCTCAAACTGCTCGGCCAGGGTTGAAACCACATAACCTCGAGTTAGTCCCATGAAAATCAAGCTAGCCACCAGAACTGATCCGAAACGGAATCTCAAAATTCTTGCAACCAAGTTCCCGACAAAAATAAACGGCAGCATCGCAAAATGCGCCAAGAAGCCAACGGCCATCCAAACTGGATCACCAACGCTTGTGCCCTCTGGAACAAAAGAACCCGTTCCCAGAATCGAAAACGGGAGCATTATCAGCCATGGCCAATAAGAAAGCCCGGGCGAGGCATAGATGGATTTTGTGGCGCGCGCCAGCTTGGCTTTCAACGATTTACTTTCAGGTGTTGCTTATAAACCTGGGCAGCCATCACCCGTCTAGAACGTCCGGAGCTTGATTCCAGCCCCAACGCCTTATAAGTCCTTGAGATAAGTTGCTCAACTGCTCTAAGTGATTGCTTTTTGCTTTCTGCAATCTGATGGTTGGACATTCCCTCACTGAGCATTCGCAAAAGATCCATCTGGTTTTTGGTTAGCTTCAAATCTGATGCGGGAACAATTGTGCTGGTGGCACCCCTTAGCACTCCTTCAATCTGATCCACTAAAAACTGTGAATCAGAAATATCCTGTTTGTTTAGATAGCTGATGTAGGGGACTTCCGGAACTGACCTGACAGACTCTGAGTAGTTCGAGAGGATCACATAGCCCCTGCTGCTGTCAGCCCG
Source organism: uncultured Micrococcales bacterium (assembly GCA_913056225.1). GTDB lineage: Bacteria > Actinomycetota > Actinomycetes > Actinomycetales > Microbacteriaceae > CAJXVY01. The sequence goes on from CAJXMQ010000014.1 coordinate 9,690, forward strand.
ACCCAGGGCACCTACCAGCTCAAGTCCGTTAACTCCCTCGCCCAAGTCGATATCAACCAACAAAACATCTGGATCAAAGCCCTTAACCTGTCGGTGAGCGGTTATGGCATTTTCAGCGGTTTGTGTTTCAAAACCATATGAGGAAAGCGTTGATGACAGTAAAGACCTGAGCAGCGCATCATCGTCAACGATTAGCACTCGTCTAACAAAATCCCTTGCCATAGACCCTCCGATATAAAGCTAGGGCTATGAGTGGGACTAAGGCAAGGGTATTCGGTTAACCGAACATTAGATCTCAAAGGGCTCAACGCTTAGGGAATCTCCCTGAACATCCACCCGCACATTAGAACCATCAGCGATATTGCCTGCCAAAATCAAGTTTGCCAACTGATCATCGATCTGCTGTTGCATTAGCCTTCGCAGTGGTCTGGCGCCAAAAACTGGGTCGTAGCCATTTTTTGCAAGCCAGGCCCTTGCGGCTGGGGTAACGCCAATATTGAGTCTTTTCTGTTCGAGACGCTCACTCAATCTGTCAATGTTTAGATCCACTATCTGGCTAAGCTCCGCCTCGGTAAGCGCGTCAAATACAACAATGCTGTCCAGTCGGTTGACAAACTCTGGTTTGAAAGCTGCTCGAACCGAATCCATTACCAAGGCTTTTTTCTGCTGATTTTCAATCTCATCGTCAATCAGATACTGACTACCAAGGTTGCTGGTCATGATTAGAATCACATTTCTAAAATCGACTGTTCTGCCCTGACCATCGGTGAGTCTTCCGTCATCCAAAACCTGCAACAAAACATCAAACACCTCAGGATGTGCTTTCTCAACCTCATCCATCAAAATCACACTGTATGGTCTGCGTCGAACAGCCTCGGTCAGCTGACCACCCTGTTCGTAGCCGACATACCCCGGAGGAGCCCCAATCAGCCTGCTCACGGAGTGCTTCTCCCCATACTCACTCATGTCGATGCGAACCATCGCCCGCTCATCGTCAAATAAGAAATCAGCCAGTGATTTAGCGAGCTCTGTTTTTCCGACTCCGGTGGGGCCTAAAAACAAAAAGCTTCCAGTTGGTCTGTTCGGGTCGCTGATTCCAGCCTTGGCTCGCCTCACCGCATCGCTTACGCTTTTCACGGCATCTGTCTGACCAATAAGTCTTTTGCCCAACTGCTTTTCCAAGCCAAGTAACTTCTCGCTCTCGCCAGCTAGCAAACGTCCAGCAGGAATTCCGGTCCAAGCAGAAACGACGCTCGCGATCTCATCCTCGCCCACCTGGTCACTGACCATCCGCTGGTTGTTTTCTTCGCTTTCTAATTCAGCTTTCTCGGCATCGGCTAATTTCTGTTGCAGCTGGGGAATCTCCCCATAAAGCAACTTGGACGCCTTCTCAAGATCACCTTCACGCTGGGCTCGATCGGCTTCAATTCGACGTTGATCAATTTGTTCTTTAAGCTCACCAATTTTGTTTAGCTCTGCACGCTCTTTATCCCAAGCTTGATTCAACCGCTCAAGCTCCTTGGTTTTTTCACTCAAATCCTCTTCGAGCTTTTCTAGTCTTTGCTTGCTGGCCTCGTCTTTTTCTTTTTTTAGAGCCATCTGCTCAAGCTTCAACCGGTCAACAGTTCTTCGGAGCTCATCAATCTCAACCGGAGCACTATCAATTTCCATGCGCAATCGGCTGGCTGCTTCGTCGACCAAGTCAATGGCCTTATCCGGCAGCTGCCTGCCGGTGATGTAACGATTGGAAAGCTGAGCAGCGCTCACCAGCGCTGAATCGGCAATGGTGACCTTGTGATGGGCTTCGTAACGTTCTTTCAGACCCCTGAGTATTGCCACTGTGTCCTCAACCGAGGGTTCCCCAACAAATACCTGTTGGAACCTTCGTTCCAGAGCACTGTCTTTTTCAATTCGTTCACGGTATTCATTCAATGTTGTTGCACCAATCAAGCGAAGCTCTCCTCGGGCCAGCATCGGCTTGAGCATGTTGGAGGCATCCATTGAACCGTCAGCTGCTCCTGCACCAACCAGGGTGTGAAGCTCATCGACGAAGGTAATTACACTTCCCTCGGCGTCTTGAATCTCTTTCAAAACAGCCTTTAGCCGCTCTTCGAACTCTCCCCTGAACTTAGCCCCTGCAACCATTGCTGAGAGATCAAGGCTGATTAGTGTTTTGTTTTTCAGTGACTCTGGGACATCACCTGCAACAATCCTCTGGGCCAGCCCCTCCACCACTGCAGTTTTACCAACGCCGGGTTCACCAATCAAAACTGGGTTATTTTTTGTTCTCCTGGAGAGCACCTGACTGACTCGGCGAATCTCGCTGTCTCGGCCTATTACCGGGTCTAATTTTCCAGACCTTGCAACTGCGGTTAGATCAACACCGAACTGCTCAAGAGCTTTTGGTTGCTCCTGTTGTTGCTGATTCATCTTTTCCTCCTGTAAAGAACGACACTGTCACCCTTATCTGGTCTCTGACCCGGGCTCAATCTGACCACCCCGCGATCACCAGCGGCAAATACTCTTCCGCCTGGTTGTTGCATCACTTGATCTGCCAGTGCCTGCTCTAAATCTCTAACTCTTTGTTTTAGCTCTAGGTTTTCATCCACCAAATCCAAGATTCGTTTGATTCCCTCAAGCGAGACCCCCTCAGCAGACAGCCTTGCCACCTCTCGAAGCTGGGCTACGTTTCGCATTGTGTAGCGTCTGGACTTGCCACTGGTTCTAACTGGGCTTACCAAACCAATCCGGTCATACTGCCTCAGGGTTTGTGGATGCATGCCGGATAACTCTGCGGCAACGCTAATCACAAACAGTGGTGCGTGCTCATCAAAGTCCATGCCAACCTCCTAGAGTTGTCCGGCCTTGCCTAGCAGATCCTCACGAGGATTCTCATTCGGAATCTCTTCGGCCAACTGCTCAACAATTTTTTTAGCTTTCGAGGAAAGCCTTGAGGGAACAGCAACCTCAATGGTTGCCAACAGATCTCCAGGTGTTGTTTTCTGAACTCCCTTGCCCTTCACTCTCAGGGTTCTCCCCGATGGGGTGCCGGAGGCAACCTTCAACTTCACCGGTGGTCCTCCCAAAGTTGGAACCTCAATGGTTGCTCCCAGGGTGGCTTCAATGAATGTAACCGGGACCTGAACTCTCAAGTTATTTCCATCTCGAGTGAAAACGGGATGGGTTCCGACTAGCACGGTCACAAGCAAATCTCCGCTGGGCCCACCATTTGGACTTGGTTGTCCCTTGCCCGCAAGCTTCACTCTTTGCTTGTGTTCGATTCCAGCAGGAATCTTTACATTTATTGACTCTCTGCCGGTGTTTAGCTTCACAGTTGTTCCCTGAATGGAGTCAATAAAGTTCACCTTCACCTCAGCCTTTAGATCCTGGCCTCGCTGAGGACCTGGATCAAAACCGAAGCCTGGGAATCCACCGAATCCTGCGGATTGTCTGCCGCCACCGCCGAAGAGGTTTGAAAAGACATCCTCAAAGCCTCCGCCGCCACTGCCACCAGCACTAAACCTCGCACCAGATCCCATGGCTCTGATTGAGTCATACTCCTTGCGCTGCTCTGAATCGCTGAGAACTGAGTAGGCCTCGGAGATGTCTTTGAATCTTGCTTCTGCCTTGGCATCACCAGGATTGGAATCAGGGTGATTCTCACGAGCAAGCTTTCTGTATTTCTTTTTCAACTCGGCGTCTGAAACGTCTTTGCTGACGCCCAGGATTTTATAAAAATCCTTATCCAGCCAATCTTGACTTGCCATCTAGCTCACTCCTCTCCTGCTAATCCTCTTTGGGAACAAACACCGCAACCTTGGCGGGTCTGATCTCTCGATCTCCGATTCGGTAACCGCGTTCAATTACATCGGCAACTGTTGGTTCGCTAACGTCCTCAGATGGCGTCTGCACCAAAGCATCATGAACATTGGGGTCAAACTTTTCACCCTTCTCACCAAAGCTTTGCAGGCTAAATTTCTCTGCAGCCTGGCGTAGCTTGACAGCAACCGCAGCCATCGCCGAACCCTCAACCAGATCTCCGTGGCTTTCTGCACGATCAATGTCATCCAAAGCCGGCAAGAAAGCTCGCATCACCTCGGCAACACTGGCCTCGCGCTCTGTTGCTCGATCGCGCTCAACTCGGTTCTTGTAGTTGACGAAATCAGCCCGCAAACGCTGGAGATCCTGAAAGATCTCCAGCTCGCGGTCTAATTCACTCGGTTCTTCCTCGACCTGATCCCCATTAGTCTCAGCATCAGCTGATTCCTCGGGTTCGGCCACCTCAGATTCAACCTCGGTTTCCGATTCGGGATTAATGTCCTCGGGTTTTTGCTCCTCGGGCATTACTTTTTCTCCTCGTCAGTTCCTTCTGAATCTGATTCAGCCTGGTCGTCTTCAACAACCTCGGCATCAACAACGTCTTCTTCGGTTTCTGGTTGCTCAGCTTCAGCTGATTCCTCAGTCTGGCTGTAAATGGCTTCGCCTAATTTGCCCTGGCTTTCCATTAGCTTCTCCTGAGCCTTGGTCACCTCTTCGATGTCTTCCCCGGCCAAAGCTGTCTTCAAGGCATCGACATCTGCCTGAACCTCAGTTTTCACCTCGTCAGTTAGCTTCTCGTCATTGTCTTTGATGAGTTTTTCAACTGAGTAGGCAAGTTGCTCGGCAGAGTTGCGGGTTTCCGCTTCTTCACGACGCTTCTTATCCTCAGTTGCGTGCTCCTCGGCATCTTTCACCATGCGCTCGATGTCTTCCTCACTTAGTGAAGATCCACCGGTGATGGTCATCGACTGCTCTTTGCCGGTTCCCTTGTCCTTGGCACCAACGTGAACAATTCCGTTGGCGTCGATGTCAAAGGTCACCTCAACCTGAGGAACTCCTCGAGGCGCTGGGGCAATGCCGGTTAGCTCGAAGTTTCCAAGACTCTTGTTATCCCTGGTGAATTCACGCTCACCCTGGAAAACCTGAATCGAAACGCTTGGCTGGTTGTCATCAGCAGTAGTAAACGTCTCACTTCGCTTGGTGGGAATCGCAGTGTTGCGCTCGATTAGCTTGGTCATGATTCCACCCTTGGTCTCAATTCCCAGAGCCAACGGAGTCACGTCAATCAATAGAACGTCTTTACGGTCTCCCTTGATAACACCTGCCTGCAGGGCAGCTCCAACACTGACAACCTCATCAGGGTTCACAGTCTTGTTTGCTTCCTTGCCTCCGGTGAGGGA
>CAJXMQ010000015.1 GCA_913056225.1 uncultured Micrococcales bacterium
AGCCGGTAGTGGCGCAGCTTGGTAGCGCGCTTCGTTCGGGACGAAGAGGACGTGAGTTCGAATCTCGCCTACCGGACTAAGCACTGAACAGAATTGCATCCCCCTGGCCACCGCCACCACAGAGTCCAATCGCAGCTTTTTCTCCAGGGGCGAGTTGATGAATCGCGTGCACCGCAAGCCTTGTCCCGCTGGCGCCAATTGGGTGACCAAGACTGATGGCGCCCCCGTGGATGTTGACAACGGATTCATCAACTTCTAATTCAGCCATTGACTTCAGCGCAACTGAAGCGAAGGCTTCGTTGATTTCGATCAGTTTTAGATCTCGAATTGACCAGCCTTTTTTGGTTAACGCTTGCTTTATTGCGTTCGCGGGTTGGCTAAGAAGGCTGTTGTCTGGCCCAGCTACATTGCCAAACCCTTCGATAGAAGCAAGAACTTCAAGATCATGCTTCTTTGCAAACTCTTCGCTGACTACCAACACAGCCGCCGCTCCATCGGAAATTTGTGAAGAGTTACCAGCGGTGATTGTTCCATTATGCGAGAAAGCCGGCCTTAGCCTGGCCAGGGACTCCGCAGAGGTGTCAATCCTGATTCCCTCATCCGTGTCAATTACTTTAACGTTGCCTTTACGGTCGGTGATTTCAACCGGAGCAATTTCTTTTTCGAAAACACCGGCCTTAGTTGCGTCGCCAGCCCGCTGGTGGCTCAGTGCAGAATAAGCATCCTGTGCTTCGCGAGTGAGTTCGGGGTGTTTGTCTGTGAAGTGCTGAGTGGATGAACCCATGGAGACATCATCGAAAGCATCTGACAACCCATCATGAGCCATGTGGTCAACCAATTTTGCATCCCCATAGCTATGACCTTTTCTAGAGTTCATCAAAAGGTGCGGGGCGTTAGTCATAGACTCCATGCCTCCAGCGAGAATTACCTCAGCTTCGCCAATTTGAATCATGCGGGCCGCATCAATAATTGAAGTCGAGCCAGAAAGACAGAGCTTATTAGTTGAAATAGAGACTGTTTCCCAACTCAAACCTGACCCAATAGCGACCTGTCTAGCCGGGTTCTGTCCAAGCCCTGCTTGTAAAACATTTCCAAATAAACAGTGTTGAATATGTTTGGGATCAACGCCACTGTCTCGGATAGCGGCTTTTGATGCGATTACCCCTAGTTCAATTGCACTCAAAGGAGAGAGACCGCCCAGCATTTTCCCATTGGGAGTTCTTCGGGCACCAACAATTACTGCCTTACTCATTTCGGCTCCTTTGCCTAATTGTTATCAAAATTATTTGCAGGTTTTCAGTTTAAGTCATAATCTACTGACACCTGAATCATACGTCAGGTTTGACTTCTATGAAAGAAGGAAAGGCGAATAGCTATGAGTACAAAGAAGTACACGGCCCCAGCTCTGCTTGCAATTACAGGTTTGCTGTTGGCTGGATGTGCACCAACTGTGGAGGAACAGCAGTCCGGCTCCTCAGACGCAGATACAGATAACAACTCGAGTGAAACAACAGAGACCGAAGAGGAACTAAAGGATCCGGTTCAGGTAGCTGTTTTGACAACTCTTTCAGGCGCTTTCGCTCCATACGGTGAGGCTTATGAGGCAGGCTTTGTAGCCGGTCTTGACTATGCCACTGATGGAACGATGGCCGTCAATGGTCATCCAATTGAGGTGACTTACTACGATGACGCTCTGAGTGCTGACACCGCCGTGTCAACCATGAAAGACGTCATTGGCCAAGGAACTCAAATCATTGCCGGAACAGTGGCCAGTGGTATTGCACTTCAGTTAGCCGAGCAGGCAGCTCAGAACCAGGTACTGTTTATTTCTGGTCCAGCAGCTGCCGATGCGATCACAGGTGTAAACGATTACACCTTCCGCTCAGGCCGTCAGACTTACCAGGATGTTGCGACAGCTGGAACATTCCTCGGTGACCCATCAGGTCAGGACATAGTGGTGTTCGCTCAGGACACAGCTTTTGGTCAGGGAAACGTGGCTGGTGTTGAGGCAGTTCTTGGTGGACAGGGAGCAAACGTTAGCTCAATTCTTGTTCCCGAGGATGCAACTGAGTTCACCCCATTTGCGCAACAGATCAATGACGCAAGCCCAGACCTAGTGTTCGTGGCTTGGGCCGGTACAACCTCTGGTGCAATGTGGGAAGCTCTATCCCAGCAGGGCGTTTTTGAAGCCGCACCTGTTGTAACTGGTCTAGGAGATGTTTCAACCTATGGAGCATATGCAGCCGCAGGTACTGAGATCTCATTCCTTAACCACTACTTCGCTGGCGCAGCTGGAACCGATGTTGAGCAGGAAATGCTTAGCCGTGTTGAAGCTGCAGGTGAAGAGGGTGACCTGTTTACTCCGGATGGTTTCTTGGGAGCCCAGATGGTAGTTGAGGCAATTAGGGCGAGTGCAACCGATGTATCCGCAATGATTTCAGCCCTAGAGGGTCTGACTATTGAGGGTCCAAAGGGCACCACCACCATTCGTGCCGAGGATCACGCTGTTATCCAGCCAATGTTCCAGGCAAGCCTTGTCGACAACGGTGGTGTTTTCACACCTGAGTTGATATCGGTGATTGATGGCGAGACCGTAGCACCACCACTCCCGTAAGGAAAAAATATGTCCAATCAGAACGTGCTTGAACTTGTAAACCTTGGTCTAAAAATTGGTGGAGCGAGAATCATCGATGACGTCAACTTGCGGGTAACCAAGGGCGAGTTTTTGGGAGTAATTGGCCCCAATGGGGCTGGTAAAACCACTTTGTTCAATCTCATATCTGGTGTCATGACTCCAACAGAGGGTGACATACAGTTAAATGGCGATTCCCTTTCTCCACTGGGGATTGAACAAAGAGCACGTGCTGGTTTGGGCAGAACCTTTCAAACCTCCTCACTTTTTCCTGGACTGACAGTATTCGAAAACGTTCGGCTGGCAGCTCAGGTGAAAGTTGGGGGCGAGATTTCGGCATTCAAATTCCCAACTAGAACTGATGAGGCAGCACAGATCACTTTTGAAAAACTTGAACTGGTGGGCCTATCTGACCGTGTCGATACGGTGGCAGGGGTTATGAGTCACGGTGATAAACGAAAGCTCGAAATCGCCATGCTGCTTGCCAGCGACCCTGAGGTGATCTTGTTCGATGAACCAATGGCAGGGGTTGCTTCAGGGGACGTTCGAGGGCTTGTTGAGGTAATCGGGGAAGTCCACAAGCTTGGAAAAACAGTATTGATGGTCGAGCACCACATCGAAGTAGTTCTAGACCTCGCGGACAGAGTTGCTGTTATGCATAACGGTCAACTCCTGGCTGCTGACTCACCCGACAAAATTATGGCCAACGCGACTGTCCAATCGGCCTATCTAGGAGAGAGCGCATGAGCCTTCTTAGTGTAAAAAATCTTCACGCAAAAATTGCTGGTCAGCAGGTAGTGGAAGACGTGAGTTTTGAAGTTCCCGAGAGCGGCGTAACGGCTGTTCTTGGAAGAAACGGTGTGGGAAAAAGTTCCACCTTGAAAGCGCTATTGGGCCTTATCGAGCGGTCCGGTGAAGTAAGTTTCGATGGCAAACCGATTCAAAACCTTCCGACTCACAAAATCATCAGACTTGGAATCGGTTACGTTCCTGAGGACCGTGAGATTTTTGCAGGCCTAACTGTCGCGGAGAATCTACGTTTAGCAGAGCGAGACAGCAAGCCAAACAGAGAAATGGTGGAAGAGCTTTTTCCAGATATCTATTCAAGATTGAGCCAGAGAGCGGGAACCCTGTCTGGCGGGCAGCAACAAATGGTTTCTTTAGCGAGAGCTCTACTCAACACAAACAGGCTTTTGATTGTTGACGAGCCAACAAAAGGATTAGCTCCCAAGATTGTGACTCAAGTAAGTGAAGTATTGAAAAAAGCCGCAGAAACAGTTCCGATTCTTCTTGTTGAGCAAAACTTGAAAGTGGTAAAGCAGTTGGCTGGGCCCTGCATCGTTCTTGAGGGCGGACAGGTTGTCCACACCGGAGATAGCAATGAGCTACTTGACAGCGAAGAACTGACCATGAAGTTTTTGGGTGTTCACGGTGGTGGCAAAGAAACAGGGGTCAGCTAAATGGAAACTCTAATTCTACTTTTGGTCACAGGCCTTGGCCTTGGCGCCCTTTACTTCTTGATTGCAAGTGGACTGTCGTTGATTTATGGATTGATGGGAGTTTTGAATTTTGCCCACGGTAGTTTCTTGACCTTTGGCGGTTTCGCTGGGATGGAGATAGCCAGAAGGATCGGCGCCGAGACCTGGCCTCAGTTTATTTTGGCCATCATTGTCGGCGGAGCCGCTGGTGCTCTGTTTGCGTCTTTGACAGAGCTTCTGCTTATTAGACCTCTTTATCTTCGACACATCGAACAGGCTCTTATTACAGTCGGGCTGTCTCTGGCTTCGGTTGCTCTGATGGAAGGCATTTGGGGCGCTGATCCAATATATGTCTCTGGCCCAGCGATTCTTAGCGAGGTGACCGAGATTGCAGGCGCCCGAATACCAAATGACAGATTCCTATTGATCTTTGGAGCGGTAGCAATCCTGGTTGGGATGCTTGCCTTCCTTCGCTACACCAGATTCGGACTAATCATCCGGGCTGGTGTGGAGAACAGGTCAATGGTTACAGCACTGGGAATTGATGTAAGGACTGCGTTCACTTTGGTTTTTGCGATAGGTGGATTGGCAGCCGGCATCGGAGGGGTTCTGGCAAGTCAGTACTTCGGTTATGTTTCCCCACACATCGGTGGAACGCTTTTGATCTTTGCATTCATCGTTACCATCATTGGAGGTCTTGGCTCACTAGTTGGAGCCGCTATCGCGGCGGCAATCGTGGGAGTCCTGCAGCAACTAGCCAATTTTTATCTCGGAGGAACCGGTGACCTAATTGTTGTGATTCTCCTGGCCGCGGTACTACTTCTAAGACCAACCGGATTGCTTGGAAAGAGGGCTCACTAATGGAAAGAATCCTTAGCTTCATCAAACGTCCATCGACACTTGTTTCCATAGGGCTGATTGCGGTTATGGCCTTATTGCCCGTGCTTAATATCTCAATACCGGGAATCCTTCCGGGGCCAACCTGGTCACCAGGGTCACTCCAGCTACTTGCCCTTGCCATGCTCATTGGATCTATGGCATTGAGCTATCACCTGCTGCTGGGCGTTGCTGGACTCTTAAGTTTCGGACACGCCCTCTATTTGGCCATGGGGAGCTACGGTCTTGGCATTTTACTCAGAGAAACGAATCTTCAATTGCTGCCAGCGATGGTAATCGTTTTTGCAATTGCCTTACTGGCAGCCTTCCTGCTTGGCTTTGTTTCCTTGCAGGTGACGGGTATTGCGTTTGCGATGGTGACATTGGCTTTTGCCCAAGCCGGAAGTGTGCTGATTAGAAGAAACAGTCAGTTCACCAACGGTGAAGAGGGATTGCCTTTGAATATTGCCAATGTTCCCGACTTCTTGGTGGGTGTATTCAACACGAGAAATCTCTATTGGGTTGCATTGATTGTGATGGTGCTGTGTTTCTTGGCAGCAGCGTGGGTTGAGCGCTCTCGAGCAGGTCACGTGGTTGCAGCCATTAGAGAAAATGAGCTAAGAGTTCGAGTATTAGGCATCAAACCGCTGCAACCGAAGTTGATAGCAGTTACAGCCGCAGGGGTCATGGCCGCAGTTGTTGGAATGGTTTATTTGGTGTTGCAAAGCGGCACTAGTCCCGAGAACATTTCGGCCGATCTAACCTTGACAATTCTTGTGATAATCGTGCTTGGCGGGGTTGGTTCAAGATGGGGAGCGATGATTGGTGGAATGGTTTATGTTTTGCTCGAGCAAAGACTGACAGCCTTCGCGCGCTCACCCGAAATAAAAGAGCTCCCCGAGTTTTTAGCGATACCCCTTTCGGAGCCACTATTCATTCTTGGAACAATCTTCATATTGGTCGTATTGTTCTTGCCAGGAGGCTTTGCGGGACTGGGTAGGAGAATTGTTTCTGGACGGAAGGCCAAACTGAAGGAGTTGAGCTAAACATGAGCTCACTGCACACCATAGGTCAGTGGACCACCGATCGGGCTTTGGCAACACCCGGCCGCGTGGCTATTGATGACCGTGGTGTTCTTGTTACATACAAGGAATTGGATCGCAGAGCCACCAATTTGGCTAATTCTTTTTATGAACACGGTTATTCGGTGGGTGACAGAATAGCGACGCTTAGCGGAAACAGCGCTGATCAGGTGGTCTTGTTCTTTGCATGTGCCAAAGCAGGGTTAGCCCTGGTGCCAATCAGCTGGAGACTTAGCTCCTCAGAGGTTGCTGAACAGATCCAAATGGTCAGGCCAGCTCTTTTAGTGGTCGAGGACGAGTTTTCTTCCCTTGCAGTAGAAGCCATGGAGAAACTAATCGAACCACCAAAGACGGCGTCTTTCGGAGTTGTTGGGTTGGAATCGAGCATGCCGAACTCTACTTACACCCAGCAGACGATCAGGCAGGTCAGAGATAGTGACGACCTGCTTATTGTTTTCACTTCAGGCACCGTAGATAAACCAAAGGCCCCAATCCTTACCCACAGCAATTGCTTCTGGACGAACCTCTCTCTTTCCAGAATCGCAGAGATAACAAGTGAGGACACTGTGTTGAGCGTCATGCCGCAATATCACGCTGGTGGCTGGAACATCCAACCGCTGCTTGGATGGTGGATGGGCGCCACAGTTGTTTTGGAGCGAACTTTTGACGCAGGAAGGGTGCTCCATCTTATAGAGCAGCGCAAGATCACCAGCATGATGGGTGTTCCTGCGAATTATCTCTTCTTGGCAGAGCATCCAGATTTTCAAACAACAGAGCTATCTTCACTAAAGCATGCAATCGTCGGCGGTGCCCCAATGCCCGAGCCACTTCTTAGGACCTGGCATCAGCGAGGTGTAGCGCTGACACAGGGCTATGGACTCACAGAAGCTAGCCCTAATGTCTTATGCCTGGCCGATGAGGACGCAACAAAGAGACTCGGTTCAGCTGGAAGACCATATCCACATGTCTCGGTGAAGGTGGTCGACCCCGTCACCAATGAAGAGCTTGAGGGCGAGGCAACAGGCGAGCTGTTGGTGGGTGGACCAGGAGTTTTCAAAGGCTATTTTGAGGATGTTAAAAACACGAACGCCACACTCAGAGATGGATGGCTTCACACCGGCGACCTGGTTCACAGAGACAAAGACGGTTTTTATCGAATCGTCGATCGAATCAAGGACATTTTCATAACCGGTGGAGAGTCAGTAGCACCTGCAGAAATCGAAAAAGTCCTGTTTGGCCATCCAGCCATTGCGGATTGCGCGGTGGTGGGTGTTCCGGATGAAAAATGGGGAGAGGTCCCCGTCGCTTTTGTGGTTAGGAGAAAAGGTGTTCCCACAGATGAAGAGGACATACTGAACTTTCTCTCGACTAATTTGGCTAAGTTCAAGGTGCCAAAGCAAATCAGCTTTATTCAGAAAATCCCCCGCTCTTCATCAGAAAAGGTGCGCAGAAGGATGCTTGCCAGTGAATGGCAGAAGAAGCAGGGGGTGCGGAAATGAGTTCTACCCCAAAGACCGACAGGGGAACACAGACAAAAGAAAAACTTCTTTTGGCCGCTGAGCGAGTCTTCGCTGATCTTGGCTACCAGGACGCATCTGTTGCCAAAATCACCAATCACGCTGGAGTGGGCCAAGGAACTTTTTATTTGTATTTTGGGAGCAAGCTGGAAATCTTTGAAGAACTCGTTTATGACCTAAACCGGAGGGTTAGAAGGGCCATGAGCGAGGGGGCTCAAACGGCAACTAACCGAATCGAAAGAGAGCGCGAGGGCTTCAAAGCTTTTTTCAAGTTCACTGCTGAGCACCCTGCGCTTTATCGCATCATCCGCCAAGCAGAGTTTGTCTCACCGAAAGCCCTAAAACATCACTATTCAAAGATTGTTGAGGGCTATCAAGAGGGAATTGCCAGAGCCGAAGAAGAGGGCGAGATTATGGATCTCGACCCAGAGGTGGCCTCTTGGATGCTGATGGGCATTGGTGAGTTGATAGGTATGCGCTGGGTTTTGTGGAGTGAAGACGGCGAAGTTCCGGACGAGGTTTTTGAGAACATGATGCGTTTTATTGAAGCTGGCCTGCAAAGGGGTGAGAGATGACCCTTTCGGGCAAGAAAGCGATTGTCACTGGCGCCGGTAGCGGTATCGGCGAGGCAATTTCCAGAAAGCTGGCAGCGGAAGGTGCTCGTGTTATCTGTGTTGACCTAAATGAAGAAAATGGAAACAGAGTCGCTGAAGAAATTGGGGGCGAGTTTCTAAGACTCGACCTTTCAGACATCAGTTCTATCCCAAGCTCGCTGAACGCAGACATATTGATGAATGTTGCTGGAATTCAACACGTTAGCCCCGTTCAAGACTTCGATACTTCAAAGTTTCAGATGATGATCAACCTAATGCTGGTCGCGCCTTTTGCCCTTAGCAAAGCAGTTCTTCCAGGGATGTATGAAAAAGGTTGGGGAAGGCTTGTGCATATCTCAAGCGTCCACGGTGTAAGTGCCTCTCCCTATAAGTCGGCATACATAAGCGCGAAGCACGGCCTTGAAGGACTGTCAAAAACAATCGCTCGAGAAGCTGCGGCTCATGGCGTGACATCTAACACAATCGGGGCTAGCTACGTCAGGACCCCCTTGGTTGAAAATCAGATAGCAGATCAGGCAAAGACTCATGGAATAACTGAGTCCGAGGTTGTCGAAAAAGTCCTGCTTGCCGATCAGGACATCAAACGTTTATTGGAAGTCGAGGAAGTAGCCAGCATGGCGCATTATTTATGCACGGACATGGCAACTGGAATCACTGGCTCGCACTTCGCCCTGGATGGTGGAAGGGGCGCAAGATGAGTTATCAGTCAGTTGTTGTTCCAGTTGAGGGAGGCGAATTATTCGCAGGTATTTGGGGAAGCCAAGATTCGGAGACAGTAATTTTGGCGCCCCACGGGATAACCGCTAATCACACCTGCTGGCAGCCACTAGCCGACTTGATGCCAGAAGCGATGATCATTGCCCCTGACTTGCGTGGAAGAGGACGAAGTAAAACAGTTTCTGAACCTTTCGGGCTTTTGCAGCATGCTCGAGACCTCGAGTCACTATTGGATTACCTCGGTGTTGAAAAAGCTATAGTCGTCGGTCATTCAATGGGCGGTTTTGTTTCAGTTAGATTTGCTGCAAATTTCCCAGATCGAGTGAGTTCTCTGGTCTTGGTCGATGGTGGATTACCGCTGAAGAGACCAGCGAATGTGGAAACCGCAGATCTTGTTAGCGCAACACTCGGTCCTGCAGCTGAGAGGCTGGCGATGGTTTTTGACGAAAGATCTGCCTATCAGGAGTTCTGGAAAGAACATCCAGCCTTTAGGAATGACTTCAACAAATATGTCAGTGCCTATGTTGACTACGACCTGACCGAGACCCCGACAGGGCTCCAGCCAAGTGGCCAAATAAAAGCCGTCGAGGCAGACATCAGAGAGTTATTCGGTGAAGATGAATATCTTCAGGAGATGCGCTTGATTTCAGTTCCAACAGTCTTTATTCGTGCCCCCAGAGGACTTCTTGATGACCAAGCTCTCTACGATGCTGAGCTTGACGGTCATCACTCAGAATTGATAACCAATCTCAGAGTTGTGAACTCGCAAGATTTCAATCACTACACAATTGTTCTTTCAATTGCTGGAAGTGAAGTGGTCGCTGGGGAGATAAACAGGCTTGACAGTCTGTCCGACAGTAAGCAGGAGGCTCGATGAGCATTGATAAAACAATTCAAACCGCAGAGCAGGCAATTCACGATATATCAGATGGGGCGAGTATCGCTGTAGGAGGTTTTGGCCTGTGCGGAAATCCCATGGAGTTGATTCGTGCAATTTTGGCTAAGGGAATTCAGGACCTGAAGATCGTGAGTAATAACTGCGGGGTTGATGATTGGGGCCTTGGGCTACTACTAGCCGAAAAGAGAATTAGCAAAATGACCTCTAGCTATGTAGGTGAGAATAAAGAGTTCGAAAGGCAATTCTTGACCGGGGAGCTTGAAGTGGAACTAACTCCCCAGGGCACCTTGGCCGAAAAGCTTCGCGCAGGAGGCAGCGGAATCCCGGCTTTCTTCACTCAGACTGGGGTCGGAACTCAGGTTAGCGAGGGCGGGCTACCCTTGAAATACAACCCTGACGGATCTATCGCTTTGGCAAGCCCAGCTAAGGAGGTAAGGACTATCGAGTATCGGGGTAAGCAGAAGGAATTCGTGCTCGAGGAGTCAATCACTACAGATTTTTCAATGGTTCACGCGGTGAAGGGCGACCGTCACGGAAACTTGATCTTCAATAAATCAGCCAGGAACTTCAGTCCAGTGGCTGCCATGGCTGGAGAGATTTGCATTGCCCAGGTGGAACAGCTGGTTGAACCTGGAGAACTTAATCCTGACGAGATTCACCTTCCCGGGGTTTATGTGCACCGCATTATCGAGGTTGGGACAAACATCGAAAAACGCATCGAGCGAAGGACGGTGAGTGGCTAATGGCCTTAAGTAGAGAAGAGATGGCCGCCAGGGCAGCAAGCGAATTGGCTGACGGGTCCTATGTGAATCTGGGGATTGGCCTTCCTACATTAGTGCCGAACTACATCTCCAAAGAGAAAACAGTTGTTTTACAAAGTGAAAACGGGATTCTAGGTGTAGGTCCATACCCCAAAGAGGGTCAAGTTGATCCAGATTTGATTAACGCCGGCAAGGAAACAGTGACAACTCTCGGCGGGGCTGCTTTTTTCGACTCTTCTACAAGCTTTGGGATGATTCGTGGCGGGAAAATTGATGCTGCGATCTTAGGAGCGATGCAGGTCAGTGAGTTTGGAGACCTAGCCAACTGGATGATACCCGGCAAGATGGTGAAGGGCCCCGGTGGGGCAATGGACTTGGTTCA
Organism: uncultured Micrococcales bacterium; assembly: GCA_913056225.1. GTDB lineage: Bacteria > Actinomycetota > Actinomycetes > Actinomycetales > Microbacteriaceae > CAJXVY01. The sequence continues at coordinate 10,958 of CAJXMQ010000015.1, forward strand.
CGGTGCTGCCAAGGTTGTAGTGCTGATGGAGCACGTGGCCAAAGACGGTAGCGCCAAGATAGTCAAAGAATGCTCATTACCTCTAACTGGAAGAAGGGTGGTTGATCGAATCATTACCGATATAGCTGTTTTTGAGGTGGGAGATGAAGGCCTAACCTTAGTTGAGGTGGCCCCAGGCATAGAGCTTGATGAAGTCATAGAAAAAACCGAACCCGAGTTCAAAGTAGAGCTCAAATAGGAGAAGAAAATGCAACTGGAAATACTTGAGGGCATATCTCAAAACACTGTTGACACGCGCCGATTGAAGACAAATTATCTTCACAGACCAGGCGGCTCGAAGAAACTGGTTCTGGTTCATGGAAATGTTTCCAGCTCTCATTTTTTTCAGAAGATAATGCTTGCACTGCCGGAGGATTTTGAAATCTATGCGCCCGACCTTCGCGGTTTCGGACTAAGTGAAGTCAAGGATGTTGACGCGTCCCTTGGGGTTAGAGACTTCAGTGAGGACATCTTTGAGTTTTCTAAGAGCATTGGATTAGAAAAGGCTTCGTATTTAGGTTGGAGCTTGGGCGGTGGGGTTGTCATGCAGTTCACTATTGATCACCCAGAAATGGTAGAGAAGCTGATTTTACAAGCACCTGTAAGCCCCTTTGGGTTCGGTGGAACTGACGTCAATGGGGTGATAATGAACGACGGTGCCGGCACCGGAGGTGGGGCGGCTAACCCCGAATTTGTCAAAGCCATAGCGGAGCAAGACTTTGAAGCCGAGAATCAAACCTCACCAAGAAACATCTTGAGGGGTGTCTACGTTGCTGATGCAACGATTTTGGATCATGAGGACTTGTTGGTGTCCTCGATGCTCACAACCGCTACTGGGGAAGGCAATTATCCGGGGAACGCTTCTCCAAGTGAACACTGGCCTAGCTTTGGACCTTCAAACAAAGGTGTTCTCAACTCCCTAGCGCCGACGAATTTCAATGTCTCGGGCATAGCCGAGATAGAACCCAAGCCTGACATTCTTTGGATCAGGGGCGACTCCGATGCAATTGTGAGCGATTCAAGCTTGTTTGATCTGAATCACCTGGGGGCTTTGGGGGCAGTGCCTGGTTGGCCCGGCAACGAAGTTGCTCCAGCTCAAATGATGATCACTCAGACAAGGAATGTTCTAGATTCTTATTCGGCCAACGGGGGCACTGTTGATGAAATCCTCTTGAATGGTTGTGGCCATTCTCCGCATTTGGAACGAGAGTCAGAGGTTATTGCTGCAATCGATCGTTTACATCGCTAAGTTTCTCTTACCGGACTTGGCAAAAATCTAGGTGGGACCAATAATCGGGGCCCCAAGATCAGTTGAAAATCGCAAGGCTGCTGCAGTCACCAGCTGACCAATGGAGTCAAACTGGTCCCTAACTCTCTCTTTGGGAACACCGGTACTGATGGTCGCAACAACTTTGTTGCTTATGTCCCTGACTGGAGCGGCAGCGTCAACAATGCCTGTTTGGAATTCACCATCGCTAATTGCATAACCCTGATTTCTAACCTGCTTCATCATTGCTAAAAAGCTCTGCAGGTTTTTAGCAGGCCGCTGCAGACTGAATTCGGGATCAATTGGTTCTCTTGACCTGGGAAGGGTGCTCTTTGCAGCGGGAAGTGGAGACAGTTGCGCATGTTCGTACCACCAAAGCTTTACTTCTTCGTCACTCAAACTTGCAAGCATCGCCCTTCCACTTGCAGTGATGCCCGCGGGTGCAACCAGTCCTCCCCAACCCTCTCGAGTCAGTTCTTTAGCTGCGCTAATTGTCTTAATCGTCAAGATCCTGCCACCTCGCAGGACATCCAGGTGGGCAGACTCTTGGGTCTGTGCGACTAACTCACGGAGCCTAAACTCTGCCAAGGTTCCTAGACGAGCCTCTTTGGTGCGCATAGCCATCAAATAAAGCTTTGAGCCGAGGGTGTATTTCAGGGTTCGATCATCCCTGTCAACCAAACCAATTTCGGCGAGGGTTTTTAGGACCCTTGAAATCTGTCCTTTATCGCGTCCAGTGAGCTCAGCGACGCGATTCACGCCCAGCCCTCCGTTTGTAAATGCCTCGGCTTGAGAGAGCACCTCAAGCACCTCTGAATCTCGAATTAAACCTGAGGTATGCGTTGTCATTACAAGGAATTTAGCATCTAGTTGATATTTCGACAACACAATTGGCATCTAATTTGTTACCTGCTTATGGTCGTTGGTTGGGAACAACCCAAAGGAGAAATTAATGAGAAAAAAGAAGGCAGCAGCACTGCTAGCCATGGGTGCGGTTTCCGCACTGGTTCTAGCAGGATGTGCAGCAGCTGAGACTGAGACCGATACAGGTGCTGACGCAGGTTCAGATTCAACCGGCGGTTCAGAAGAAGCAGCAAGTGCTTTTGCAGCGCTAGACCTATCGGGCATTGAGGTGTCAGTTGGTTCTAAGGACTTCGACGAGCAGCTAATCCTCGGCGAGATGTTGGTTGCAGCTTTTGAAGAAGCTGGCGCAACCGTAGACAACAAGGTCAACCTAGGTGGAACAAGCGTTGCTCGTGCAGCCTTGGAGTCTGGTGACATTGACGTTTACATGGAGTACAACGGAACTGGATGGGCCGTGCACTTGGGCGAGTCTGACCCAAGCTTTGACCCTGAGACACTGACCTCAGGCGTGAAGGAACTTGACCGTGAAAGAAACGACATCGAGTGGATCGGTCGTTCACCCTTCAACAACACCTATGGATTTACCTCCAGCCCAGAAACCACTGACGCCAATGGTGGAGCATTCACCATTCAGTCAATGATGGAGTATGTAGAGGCAAACCCAGACGCAATTGTCTGCATGGAGTCTGAGTACCCAGACCGTCCAGATGGTTTGATCTTGATGGAGACTGCAACCGGAATTGAGTTGCCAGATGACCAGCAGAGGATTCTTGACACAGGAATCATCTACACCGAGACCGCAGCAAACAACTGTGACTTTGGTGAGGTTTACACCACTGATGGTCGTATCCCAGCGTTGGGCCTAACCCTTGTTGAGGATCCAGGCGTACACGTGTTGTACAACGTTTCAGCCTCAATGGTGGGTGACACCTATGAGCAGGCACCAGATGTATTTGATGAAATCGTCAACAGCATCTTGGCACCGCTTGACAACGTAACAATGGCGTCTATCAACGCTCGCGTTTCAGCCGATGGTGAGGATCCAGCAGCAGTTGCTCAGGACTACCTCCGCTCAGAAGGTCTGATCGAGTAATTACCCCATGGACTTCCTGATAGGACTTTTCGAATTCGCCATGTCGCGACAAGACAGGGTGATTGAAGGAGTTGTCCAACACACCGGGTATGTAGTTACGGTGCTGGTGGCGGCGGGCTTTATTGCCGTCGTCACCGGCGTCCTAACTCGCAGGAACCAACTTGCCAAAGAGTTGGCCCTGTCGATTGCATCTGTATTTCTAACAATCCCTTCTCTGGCATTGTTTGTGATTTTTATCCCACTTGTGGGACTTGGATTCGCTCCATCATTTATTGCACTGCTTCTTTATTCGCTACTTCCCATCCTTCGAAACACCATTACTGGCTTGGATGGAATCGATAACGGAGTTCTGGAATCAGCAAAAGGAATGGGTCTATCCCCAATCCAGGTTCTGAGCAAGGTGCAACTTCCTCTAGCTTGGCCAGTGATCTTGGCGGGTGTGAGGGTTTCCTCCATGCTTATCGTTGGGTTGGCAGCACTTGCCACATTGGTTGCAGGTGGAGGCTTGGGAGATTTCATTAAAAGCGGTTTAGCAAGGCTTCCGCTACCAAACTCACTTGAGTCAATTTGGTTGGGCACGCTGTTGTGTCTGGTTCTTGCAGTGGTCATTGACCTAATTCTTCAGGCCCTTAGAGTGGCCACAATCTCGAAAGGTATTCGATGAGCGACGTACTAATTCGCCTA
>CAJXMQ010000016.1 GCA_913056225.1 uncultured Micrococcales bacterium
CTCAACCACAGGGCGGTTATCAAGGTAGTCGGTGTCGGTGGCGGAGGAGTAAACGCCCTCAACCGCATGATTCAAGCCGGACTGAAAGGTGTTGAATTCGTAGCAATCAACACTGACAGCCAAGCACTACTCATGAGTGACGCAGATGTGAAATTGGATATCGGGAGAGACATAACCAGGGGACTGGGTGCCGGAGCGGACCCCGAGGTTGGACGCAGAGCCGCGGAAGATCACGCCGACGAAATCGAAGTTGCGCTTCGTGGAAGTGACATGGTTTTTGTCACGGCCGGCGAAGGTGGCGGCACGGGAACCGGAGCTGCTCCGGTGGTTGCGAAGATTTCAAAGCAGTTGGGCGCACTCACCGTTGGGGTTGTAACTAGACCGTTCAATTTTGAAGGAAAGCGCAGGGCAGTTCAGGCCGAGGATGGAATCGAAGTCCTCAGAGGTGAAGTTGACACTCTGATTGTGGTTCCGAACCAGAGGTTACTGGAAATGACCAACAAGTCCATTAGCGCAGTGGAAGCATTCTTCACCGCGGATGACGTGTTGCGCGCTGGGGTTCAGGGGATCAGTGAGCTAATCATCATCCCAGGTCTAATTAACCTTGATTTTGCGGATGTTAAGTCAGTCATGCAAAATGCTGGAAGCGCACTGATGGGAATCGGAACCGCAAAGGGCGAGGATAGAGCCATTAGAGCAAGCGAGATAGCTGTTTCCTCTCCTCTGTTGGAAGCAAGCATCGAGGGAGCCCACGGCGTGCTGCTGTTGATTCAGGGAGCTAGCGATTTGGGTCTTCACGAAATTGATGAGGCTGCACGACTGGTTCAGCAGGCCGTGAACCCAGAGGCGAACATCATATTCGGCGCGAACATCGATGACACTCTTGGCGACGAGGTCCGTATCACGGTTATAGCCGCCGGTTTTGACAGTCAACAGAGTTCCGCCAAAGAATTCAATCGAGCAATGGGGGCTGCGGCTTTGAGCTCGGTAGGTGCTGAAATCATGAATGACCATGATGAGACAGAACAGGAACCTGCCCAGGATCAAGCTCAGGACATAGACCTAGAGCCAGTGGAGCTCGAAATCGAAGAGCCAGAGTTTGAGCAGTCCGAGCCTGAGAAGGAAAAAGTCAGCTCTAAGCGCGATGATTCTTGGGGCGATGACCTAGACATCCCTGATTTCTTGTCTTGAATCTCACTCAACGTCTAGCTGATGTCCATGCTCGCATCGATGCGAGTTCCAAGAAAGCTAATTTGCCTCAGCCAACATTGGTCGTGGTAACAAAAAACCATCCAGTTGAGCTAGTTGAGAATCTTTATGAACTAGGTGAGCGTGACTTTGGTGAAAATAAAGATCAGGAAGCCAGCGCGAAGTCGCAGGCTCTGAACACTCCAGAAGATGACTATAGGTGGCATTTTGTGGGACAGCTTCAGTCAAACAAGGTTCGCTCGGTGATGCAGTATGCAAGCGTGCTGCACTCTCTGGATAGACAATCGCTTTTGAAAGAACTAGCTAAGCGCGAGGCTGAGCTCGACGTGTTCATCCAAATGAATCTCACTGATGATGAAAACAGAGGTGGGGTAAATCCTGGAGATTTACTGTCTTTTGCCGAGCAGGTATTGCAGATTCCAAGTTTGAATCTGATTGGCGTGATGGCAGTCGGTGGATTAGATGTAGAGCCTGAGAAAGAGTTTGAAAGGGTCGCACTAGCTAGTCAGAAGTTGCTCACGGTGGCCCCTGAAGCAAATAAGATTTCAGCTGGAATGAGTGCCGATTTCGAAAAAGCGATCGCCTACGGGGCGACACACCTAAGGATTGGCAGTCTAATTACTGGAAACAGTCACTGAAGCCAATAACCTTGTAGATGACCAGGAGGACAAATGGGTGCATGGGATAGCTTTATGGGATTTTTGGGCTTTTCGCAGTCTGATAATCAATCAAAGCCTGAACAAGTGACCTCCAGGCCCAAGCCGCAGCCCTCAAAACCTGTTAGAAAGTCCAGTGGTGATATGAACGATATCTACACAATCGAGGCTAAGGAATATGCTGACGCAAAGGACATCGCAGAGGTGTTCCGTCAGGGAGTTCCAGTGATTGTAAACATAGGCGAGATGAGCGAAAGCGACGCCAAGCGTATTTTGGATTTCATGCTCGGTTTGAAGGCCGGTCTTGAGGGCCACCTAAAGCGGGTCACACCAAAGGTTTTTGTTCTAAGCCCAACCAACGTGAATGTGAATCACGGTGAAGAATCACCTGAGGGTGAAGAAGAGTTGCTTAGCTAAATGGATCTAATCATTGGCCTGTTGATTCTGGCACTCGACCTTTACTGGTGGGTGCTGATCATTCGACTGATCGCTGATTTGGTCATGAGTTTCTCCAGGGGATGGAGGCCATCGGGCATTTTGGTTCCAATATTCGAAGTTGTTTATACACTTACCGACCCTCCACTTAGATTTATTCGAAGGTTTTTGCCTCCACTACGGATTGGTGGAATCTCACTGGACTTCGCCTTCATCGTGGTCTTGATCGGAATTTCCATCTTGCAGTCAATACTTACTGGTTTCTTATTTTGAAATAAACTTCTAAACTGATGGTTTGAGTTTTTTAGAGAGGGTTTTATGTCTTTGACACCCGAAGATGTAGTAAGCAAGCGTTTTACCACCACTCGTTTTCGCGATGGTTATGACCAGGACGAGGTGGATGATTTTCTTGACGAGGTTGTCGAGGAGATGCGCAGGCTTAGCAAAGAGAACGAAGAGCTAAAGTCTGGCGGTGCGGTTGCAACCCCAATGCCTGAATACACACCTCCTAAGGTTCAGCTTCCAGATTCGGACGAATCTCCCGAGGAGTCCAGCCACAACCTGTTGGCACTAGCCAGGAAGCTGCATGAGCAGCACGTGACCGAGGGTGTTACTAAGCGAGATGAGTTAGTCAGCGAGGGTCAAGAGACTGCAAACAGATTGGTTCGTGAAGCAGAGGGACAGGTTCGTCAGGAACTAGCCAAGCTTGAAACGGATCGCAGTGCTATCGAATCAGAGATTCGTGAGTTGAAAGAATTCGAAACTCGTTATCGCAGAGAACTCAGGGAATACATTGAAGGCCAGCTGTCAACCCTAGAGGTCAACAACATTTCGCAGCCCGATAATGCAGACCAGGAATAAGACTTATTTAGTTCTAGGAGTCGCTACATTTTTGGTCTTTTTAGACCAACTATCGAAATTTGCTATTGAGTCATCGCTGTCCGCTGGTGAGTCGGTTCGGGTTGTGGGCGATGTTTTGCGATTCACACTTGTCTACAATGACGCGGCTGCTCTCTCCTTGGGCGTTGGCGTCACATGGCCAATCACGCTCATAAGCTCAATAGCCGTATTGGCACTGATCTGGTTCGGGCCGAGATCAAAAACCACTGTGTGGCTTTGGGTTTCTGCGCTGATTTTAGGTGGAGCAACAGGAAATCTAATTGACCGATTGTTTCGAGAGCCATCTTTTGCTAACGGTCACGTTGTTGATTTCATAGACGTCTCATTCAACTTTGCTATTTTCAATGTTGCTGATGTGTTTATTGTCATGGGTGTAATCCTGGGGCTTTATAGAACATTCAGAGGCGATGAGCTGGGTGGCCGGTGAGTATTTTCACCGTTCCTGAAGAACTGATTGGTCAGCGCGCCGACAGTGGTCTTTCAAAAATCAGTGGCATGTCCCGAGCCAAACTTGCTGAAGCAATCGAATCGGGAGAAGTTTTCATTGCAGGAAAACAAGCAACTAAATCTCAGAAGCTATTAGCGGGGCAATTGGTTGAGATAAACATTAGTGAGCAAAAACCCATCGAGCTCAAACCAGTTACTGATTCAAGACTAAAAGTCGTTTTTGAAGACGAGGCAATAGTAGTCGTTGATAAACCAGCAGGAGTCGTCTCTCACCCAACCGTTGGCTTTGTTGGTCCGAGTGTCCCTGAAATCTTGCTGGGATTGGGAATTGAATTGTCAACCAGCGGAGCGAGCGAGCGCCAAGGAGTTGTTCAAAGACTAGACGTTGGTACCAGTGGTTTGATGACCTTGGCCAAAAACGAAAAGAGTTATTCCGTTCTAAAGCAAATGTTTCGAGATCGAGAGGTGAAAAAGACCTACCATGCGATAGTGCAGGGGCATCTTGATCCTCCCAGCGGAACCATTGACTCACCGATTGGTCGTTCCACAAAGCACGAATACAAATTCCGAGTTGCCGCAGATGGGAAGCCATCTGTCACCCATTACGACACTCTTGAGGTCTTTCCCGGTGCCACACTGGTGAGTGTTGGCCTGGAAACAGGAAGAACCCACCAAATCAGGGTGCACTTCGATGCCTTTCGTCATCCACTGGTGGGTGATGACCTGTATGGCGCCAATCCCAAAATTGCAGCCAAGTTGGGTCTGGATAGACAATGGTTGCACGCAGTGGGGTTGAGCTTCCGTCATCCACTAAGCGGAGATCTGGTTAGTTTTGAAAGTGCTTACCCAAAGGATTTAGAGTCTTCATTAGAGGTATTGCGCTCTGGCGGAATTACTTTTGATTAGTTTGGGCGTGGAAGCTCACAGCAAAAACAATCTGGCCTAAATTAGTAAAACGAATTGGAGGTGAAGTGAGCAAAGATAATTTTGTCCATCTTCACTGCCATACCGAGTATTCGATGTTGGACGGTGCAGCTCGCATTGGTGAGCTTGTAAACAAGGCAGCTGAGCAAAAAATGCCAGCGATTGCCATAACCGACCACGGAAATAATTTTGGCGCCTACGAATTTTGGAAGCAGTCAACCGCTGCTGGAATCAAGCCAATCATTGGCCTTGAGGCGTATATGACGCCTGGCACGGGTAGTCGCAAGGAAAAGACTCGTGTGAAGTGGGCTGACGGTGGCCAGGATGATGTTTCTGCCAGCGGTGCCTACACGCACATGACTTTGCTCAGCACCGATAACGCCACAATGCAGAATCTATTCCGCATGAGTTCACAGGCGTCGCTAGATGGGTTTTATTTCAAACCAAGAATTGACATGGACCTGATAAATCAGTTCGGCAAAGGGCTGATTGGCACCAGTGGCTGCGCCAGCGGAGAGGTGCAGACAAGGCTTAGGTTGGGTCAGTACCAAGAGGCTCGTGATGCTGCAGCCAGAATGCGTGATGCCTTGGGGAAAGAAAATTACTTCATTGAAATCATGGACCATGGCATTGATATCGAGCAAAGAGTTATGCCAGAGCTTTTAAAGCTTGCAAAAGATTTAGACATACCGCTTCTTGCAACCAATGATCTCCACTACACATCGAAAAAAGATTCTGAGGCCCACGATGCTCTGCTCAGCGTTCAGTCAGGATCAAACATCTATGACCCCAATCGTTTCAAGTTTGACTCGCAGGAGTTCTACCTGAAGTCAGCCGCTGAGATGCGAGATCTGTTCAGTGATTACCCAGAGGCTTGCGACAACACCTTGCTGGTGGCCGAAAGGTGTGAGGTAAGTTTTGAAAAACGTGATCTCATGCCGAGGTTCCCAACTCCGGATGACGAAACTGAAGCCAGCTGGTTTGAAAAAGAAGTTTGGAAGGGCATGAATGCCCGTTATCACGGACTAATTCCTGAGGATGCAAGAAAACAAGCTGAGTATGAAATTGACGTGATCCTCAATATGGGTTTTCCAGGTTATTTCTTGGTTGTTGCAGACTTCATCGGCTGGGCCAGAGAGCAAAAAATCAGAGTTGGTCCAGGTCGTGGAAGTGCAGCAGCTTCAATTGTTTCCTATGCGCTTGGAATTACAGAGCTGGACCCCATCGAGCACGATTTGATCTTTGAGCGCTTTCTAAATCCAGAACGTGTGAGCATGCCTGATATCGATGTTGATTTTGACGACCGTCGAAGGCCAGAGGTCATTCGCTACGTGACGGAGAAATACGGTGCTGATCGAGTTGCGCAGATTGTCACCTATGGAACCATCAAGGCAAAGCAAGCCCTGAAAGATGCAGCAAGAGTCATGGCAATGCCATATTCTGCGGGGGAGAAGTTGACAAAAGCCATGCCGCCAATGGTTCTGGGTCGGGATGCAAACCTGGACGACACCCACAACAAAGACAGCGAACGTTACAGCGAGGCAGCTGAGTTTAGAGAGCTAGTTGAAACCGATGAGGATTCCAAGAAAATATTTGAACTTGCCAAGGGTCTTGAGTCTCTAAAGCGACAATGGGGTGTTCACGCGGCAGGTGTAATCATGTCCGCAGTTCCACTCACTGATGCAATTCCAATCATGAAGCGTGAAGACGACGGCGCAATCATCACCCAGTTTGATCAGCCACCGTGTGAAGAACTTGGCCTTTTGAAGATGGACTTTCTAGGTCTTAGAAACCTCACGGTGATTGATGATGCTTTGGAAAACATCAAGCGAAATCGGGATGTTGAAGTTGTTTTGGAACAGCTGGACATGAACAGCGACGACAAAACCTATCAACTGCTATCGCGAGGCGACACACTGGGCGTGTTTCAGCTTGATAGCGACAACATGCGAAGTCTTCTGAGACTTTTGAAACCAAGTGAATTTGAACACATTTCGGCTGTTGGTGCTCTTTATAGGCCAGGTCCGATGGGTATGAATTCACACACCAACTATGCCCAGCGAAAAAACGGCTTGCAGCAGCCGGAGAGTATTCACCCAGAGCTTGAGAAGCCACTGGAAGAGATCCTGGGTCCGACCTATGGATTAATTGTTTATCAGGAGCAGGTGATGGCGGTTGCCCAAAAGGTTGCCGGTTACACCTTGGGTCAAGCGGATTTGTTGCGACGAGCCATGGGTAAGAAAAAACCTGAGGAGCTGGCAAAGCAGTTTGTTGGATTTAGCGACGGCATGAAGGCAAAAGGGTTCTCTGAGGCAGCCATCAAAGCTCTCTGGGACACTTTGCTACCCTTCGCTGACTATGCCTTCAATAAGGCGCACAGCGCCGGTTACGGGGTACTGAGCTTCTGGACTGCTTACCTTAAGGCAAATTACCCTGCCGAATACATGGCAGCACTGCTGACCAGCATCGGCGATTCTAAAGACCGTTTGGCAATCTATCTGAATGAGTGTCGAAGAATGGGCATCAAGGTTTTGGCACCTGATGTGAATGAGTCAATTGGAGTGTTTGCCGCCGCCGGTGAGGATATTCGCTTTGGACTGGGAGCTATTCGCAATGTTGGAAAAAACGTTGTTTCGGCAATCATCGACGCCAGAGAGAAAAAAGGCAACTTCACTGATTTCAACGACTTCATTTCAAAGGTCAATGCTCAGGCCTGCACCAAGCGCGTTGTTGAAGCTCTAATCAAAGCGGGAGCCTTTGATTCCATGGGGCACAACCGACGCGCACTATTGGCTATTCATGAAAGTGCTGTGGAGGCAGCCAGCGTGACCAAGAAAAACGAATCGCTCGGCCAGGTTGATTTGTTTGCCTCACTGGATGAGGACACCACCAGTATTGTTATCCCCGATCTGCCCGAGTGGACCAAGCGTGACAAGTTGGCGCATGAGCGGGAGATGCTAGGACTTTACGTGAGCGATCACCCGCTTAGTGGGCAAGAGGCAATCTTGGGTAGAAACAGCGACTCCAGTATTGCTCAACTCTTAGCTCGCTCCGAAGTTCCAGATGGGGAAATTCTTACGCTGGCCGGCTTGATAACCACCATCAATCATCGAGTAGCAAGAAATAGTGGTAATCCTTACGCGGCAGTCACAGTTGAGGATTTCAGCGGTGAGATTCAGGTGATGTTTATGGGCAAGACATACGCTCAATACAAAGATCAACTTATCGCGGATCAAACGGTCTCTGTTCGCGTGCGAATCTCTCGAAGAGATGACGGTATCTCGGCTTCTGCCATTTCCATGGACTTTATTGATGCCAGCAGGGATGACGGGGGAGTGGTAACTCTGAGTATCAGAGAGGGTCTTGCCACTAAATCCAGAATGGATCAGCTGCAGGGGATTTTAGAAAATTATGAGGGTCCGGTTGAGGTGCAGGTAAAGCTTGAGTCCGGTGGCGGTGACCGCCATTTCGTCTTGCCGCACAGGGTGAAAGTTTGCCCGGAGTTGTTTGGAGAGGTCAAGCAACTGCTGGGAGCATCCAGCATTTCCTAGAAATTATCTGCGAGTCTGTCACCAATGGAGTGGTATCCGCGTTGGAAGTATGTGATGGGTGATTGTTCGTTCAATTCAAAACCAGATTCGACATCACAAATGACAACTGCATTTTTTTCAACGTCAATGACTGATCTAATTCTCACCAGCAAAACCGCACTGGCTTGTTCAAATACCGGCACATCTTCTGGACCTGCTTGATATGCGGATTTGAATCTGTCCTCCTTGGCCCCTGCCATTTGTTGAGCCAAGGGGAGGTTCTCGCTTCCCAGCACATGCAACCCCAACAACCGACCAGTAGTCATCAGTGGGTAACTGGAGCTTCCTTGCGCAATATTCAAAGAGATTAGCGGCGGGTTGGAGCCCAGGCTGGTGGCACTGGAGGCCGTGAAGCCAAAAGGCTGCCCCTGATCAGAGCCTGTTATCACTGATATTCCAGAGGCGTGACGTCGAAAGGCGGCCCTGAGAGCATCCGCCCCCTGAAGAGTTTTGTAATCCATCCGTATAAGGTTAAGGGATTAGACCAGGGGAAGCGTTAGAAAGGTAGATATTGCGCATTGTAGAAATCAGCGAGCAGCTGAATCCGAAAGATGTTAATTTGCTGCTTCCCCGAGCAGAGCAAAGCATTGACTCGGTAATGTTCGATGTTCAGGCATTAATTGCCGAGGTCGAAGCTCACGGCGAGAAGGCCATTCGGGAGCAGATTTCTAGATTTGATCAAGTGCAACACCCAGTTTTGAAAGTTGAAAAACAACAACTGATAGAAGCTTTAGAACAGGTTGATGACTCATTGATTGAAGCAATGCGTGAATCAATTGCGAGACTGAGAAAATCAAGTCAAGATTCACTCCCAAAACAGGTCACCACAGAGTATGGGAATTCAGCAAAGGTGACCCAACGGTATTCCCCAGTTGATTCTGTGGCTGTTTATGCCCCAGGTGGAAAAGCCGTATACCCATCAAGCGTAATTATGAATGTAGTTCCCGCTCAGGTTGCCGGAGTGGGCAGGATTGGGCTTTTTAGCCCAGCTCAGGAAAATGGATTGCCCGCGGCTGAGGTCTTGGCAGCAGCCTCTGTATTGGAAATTGATGAGGTTTATTCAATTGGCGGAGTTGGAGCAGTTGCTTCCGCAGCCTTCGGAATTGAAAGCATTGGCTTAGAGCCGTTTCGAATGTTCACCGGTCCCGGAAACATTTATCTGGCAGCCGCCAAACGTGCGCTTAGAGGGCTAATCGGTATTGACAGCGAGGCTGGACCAACGGAGATTATGGTTCTGGCAGATGAGCAGAGCAATGTTGACTATGTTGCCTCTGATCTGTTGAGTCAAGCTGAGCATGATGAGAATGCAGCTTGCGTACTGGTCACCACCTCAATGCAGCTAGCCGAGAGAGTGAATTCGAACCTGCTATCCAGGTTGGAAACTACAGCCAATCAGTCAAGAGCAAGGACAAGCTTGGAAGGCCCGCAATCAATTATTTTGGTGGTGGAATCACTGCAATCCATGGTTACCGCGGCAAATGAATATGCAGCTGAACACCTCAGCCTGCAATTGGCCGAAAATGATGAAGCAGCCACGCAAATCACGAATGCGGGAGCTTTGTTTATTGGGCCATATTCACCAGTGAGCCTTGGAGATTACATGGCTGGGTCGAATCACGTTCTACCAACTGGCGGCCAGGGAAAACACAGTTCCGGATTGTCGGTTCTTACTTTCTTGAGAGCGCAACAGGTGATTGATTACACCAAACAGGAGCTTTTGGAGCTAGAGCCCAAGTTGATATCCTTCACTGGCGCAGAACGTCTGCCGGCACACGGAGAAGCAATTAGCGCAAGAAGGAGTCACTGATGCACTGCCCTTTTTGTAGACATCAAGATTCCAAAGTCACCGATTCAAGAACTAGTGATGACGGAAGTTCGATTCGTCGGCGGAGGCAGTGTCCGGAATGTGGCAAAAGATTCACAACCATAGAAACAGCCAGCCTGATGGTAACTAAGCGATCAGGTGTCAGTGAGGCATTCAGCAGGGACAAAATTGTCTCAGGGGTCAGAAAAGCCTGCCAGGGGAGACCGGTAACCGACGCTGATTTAGCCAAACTGGCACAAACTGTTGAAGAAAACCTGAGGCAAACGGGATCTGCAAGCATAGAGGCACATGAAATTGGCTTGGCAATTTTAGAGCCTCTGAAAAAGTTGGACGAGGTGGCGTTTATGCGCTTTGCAAGTGTTTATCAGGCCTGGGATTCACTCGAAGATTTCGAACAAGCAATAGCGGATCTGAGAGATCAGTGATTTATAGGATTCTGTTCAACTTGGTTTTGAAAAGAACCAACCCTGAGTCTGCTCATCACCTGGGTGTGGTGACGATTCGGGTTTTGTTCAAACTGGGTCTAATCCGGCCGGCTAATTTCAAAGACTTCACCGCGATGGGGCTTAGTTTCAATGGACCCTTGGGAATGGCGGCTGGTTTTGATAAAGATGGTGAATTAATACCAGAGCTGTATGCCCTTGGATTTGGCCATGTTGAGGTAGGCACCGTCACAGCCCTGGCACAACCTGGAAACCCCAAACCAAGAATGTTTCGATTACCTAAAGACCGGGCCCTTATAAATCGCATGGGGTTTAATAACAACGGCGCCAAGGCGCTGGCAGAAAAACTAAGCAAGCTGAGGCAGAGTTCAAACCAACTTCCGGTGATTGGAATCAACCTCGGTAAGTCCAAAATTGTTGAGCTTGACAGAGCGGCCGAGGATTATGCCTTTAGCGCCAATTTACTCAAGGGTCTCGGGGATTACTACGTAATCAACGTATCCAGCCCTAACACACCAGGGCTGAGGGAATTGCAGGAAACAGAAGCGCTGAGGTCGATAATTTTGGCAGTTCAGAAAGAAATTGGCAAAGACGCCCCATTGCTTGTAAAGATTGCGCCCGATCTAACAAACGAGGCAGCTCTGGAGGTTGCAAAGCTTGTGAATCAGCTTGGCCTGAGCGGGATGATTGCTGCCAACACGACAATTTCAAGATTGAATCTAAAATCAAAACCCAGCAAGATAACCGAAGCCGGTGGTTTATCCGGAGCACCATTGAAAACCAGGGCCAGCGAATTAATCCCAGTTCTCAGGAAAGAACTTGATGGCGACAAGACAATAATTTCAGTTGGCGGAATCGAAACCGAAGCGGAAATTCGGTCCAGATTGGAAAGTGGCGCTGATTTGGTTCAGGTATACACCGGGTTTGTTTATGCAGGGCCTTTTTGGCCCAAGCGGATTCAGAAAAACCTCTAAACCAGCCTCTCTGGGGGAGAGGTAGTCAAATTTGGATCGCGAACAATCGAATCATCCAGAATTTCATCAATTTTCTTCATGAGGGGTTTTGGTATTTCCACGTCGTTTGCGGCCAGGTTTGACTGGATTTGTTCAGGCGTTCGAGCTCCAACAATTGCTGATGTGACATTCGGGTTTTGAAGCGTCCAGGCCAGAGATAACTGAGCCATGGTCAATTCCAACTCTTCCGCAATTGGCTTCAATTTCTGAATCCTAGAAAGAGTTTTTTCGCTCATGAATTTTTCTAAGAATGAAGAGGTTTCGGGATCACTGGCTCGAGTCCCCTCAGCGGGTTGCACTCCTGGCAGATACTTACCAGTCAGCACACCACCAGCCATTGGCGACCAAACAATCTGACTAATTCCATTTTTTTCAGATGCAGGAATTACTTTCTTCTCAATCACTCGCCACAGCATCGAATACTGGGGCTGCGAGCTGATTAGCTGGAAGTTCATCTCCTTGGCAAGTTTTGCACCCGCCTCTATTTGCTCTGCCGTCCATTCGCTTACGCCGATGTAGAGAGCCTTACCAGAGCGCACGATGTCAGCAAAGGCTTGCATGGTCTCTTCCAGCGGTGTCTCATAGTCATACCGGTGAGCTTGATAGAGGTCGACATATTCAGTTCGAAGTCTTTTCAGAGATCCATTGATGGATTCCATGATGTGTTTGCGAGAAAGCCCGTGGTCGTTCGGCTTTCTTTCTGCGACTGGCCAGTAGACCTTAGTAAGAATCTCTAGTCCTTCACGTCTTTGGCCGCTGAGTGCGTTTCCTAAGACTTCTTCAGCTGCCTGATTTGCGTAAACATCAGCTGTGTCAAATGTGGTTATGCCACCATCCAGGGCAGCGTGAACCGTTTTGGTTGCTTCTTCGTTGGTCACCTGACTGGCATGAGTTAGCCAGTTTCCATAAATCAGTGAAGTGACTTTGAAACCACTGTGCCCAAGGTAGCGATATTGCATTAAATCTTCTCTCCGCGTTTCACCTGGGGTTTAGGGATGCGCAAGGGCCTCATTTGGATGGACCTCATAGCCGCATACCAGCGAACTCCTTTTTCAACTTTGTCAGCGCCAAATCTCTCGACGAGTTTCTTCTTTACTCGGATTCCGTGAATGAATGCATCGAAGGCAACCGCCAAGAAAAGTGCCCACATCGCAACTAGCGAATAGAACTGGACCTCGATGGAGTCAACAAATGTTGCCAACACCACTACCACCAGTCCGGGGAGCACCAGCTCACCAGCGGTGAACCTGGCATCAACTATGTCCCTGATCATTTTTCGCTGAGGACCTCGATCACGAGATGTCAGGTAGCGCTCATCACCAGCCATCATGCCTTCGCGAATTTTGCCCCGCTCTTCACGCACCCGCTCTTTCTCAATACGCTTGGCTTCTTTGCTTTTATCACCTACCAGAGGACGCTTTCTCAGCTTCTCCTGGTCCTTCCTTGATGGAGTTGGTCTGCCTTTACCGGCATTGCTCTCTTGTTCCAAAATAAACCTCGCTAACTGCAACTAGATTACTCTCATGAGTTTCATTTATCAGAGTCTTGACCCTGAACTATCGCCAGCGGCGAAAAAATGGGTTGTCGATAACTACGACAAAAAGCTGGAAATTCTCAAACAAATGGTCCGAATACCCTCTCTTGCATGGCCTGGAGTGGATAGAACACCCTTGCAAGAATCGGCCGAATTCATCGCTGGTCAGATTGAAAACCTAAAAATGTTTGAGCAGGTGGAGATTATTCCCTCCGCGGCTGACGGAACCCCCGCAATAATCGCCCGAAGACAGGCTAAACCTGGCTATCCGCAGATACTTCTTTACTCCCATCACGATATTCAACCCGTTGGTGATTTGGATTTGTGGGAGACCGAGCCTTTTGAGCCAACGGTTATCGGAGACCGTTTATTTGGCAGGGGTGCTAGCGATGACAAAGCCGGCATCATTACCTTGATTTCTGCCTGCGAGATGGTTTTGGAAATGGAAGAGGAGCTAAACATCGGAATCACCCTTTTTATAGAGGGTGAGGAGGAAATCGGCTCCCCAAACTTCAGCGATTTCTTGGTCACGCATCGAGACAAGCTAGAGGCGGACCTAATAATCGTCGCTGATAGCGGCAATTTTGACCTAGAAACACCTGCGCTGACCACATCTTTGAGAGGTTTGGTCAGCCTCCAGTTCACGGTCAGCACATTGGACCACCCCTTACACTCAGGTGTTTTTGGGGGAGTGGTGGCCGATGCGACAATGGCGCTTACAAAAATCTTGGCCAGTTTGCATGACGAGCAGGGAACGGTGGCCATCGAGGGGCTAGGTTCCATGCCTGAATCTTCATTAGAGGTTCCAGAGAGTTTCATCAAGGAGCAGGCCGGTGTTTTGCAAGGCGTTGACCTTATTGGGACCGGGGGATTGGCTGACCGGAGTTGGAATCAGCCAGCAGTTACGGTAATCGGGATTGATGTTCCAGGTGTTTCTGAATCTTCTAACACCTTGCAAGCCAGTGTTTCTTGCAAAATTAGTGCTCGAATTGCTCCGAATGACACTCCTCAAGAAGCTCTTCATGCAATCAAGCGGCACCTGCTTCAAAACGCTCCATTTGGCAGTCATATTGAATTTGGGGACAC
>CAJXMQ010000017.1 GCA_913056225.1 uncultured Micrococcales bacterium
AGCCACAGAAGGGCAACATGGCAAACGGATCTCTGCGCAATTGCCCAACTGGACCTTCTGCAGCGGCAGTCTGCTCACTGGCAATGGTTGCTCCCATGAACACACCGTGATTCCAGTCTCTGGACTCGGTGACCAGGGGTACGTTGGTGGCACGTCTTCCACCAAACAAAATCGCGTCCAGCTCAAAGCCCTCTTTTGATTCCCAGTCAGGAGCAACGGTTGGAGCTTGGCTCATTGGGACACAGAACCTTGAGTTGGGGTGAGCGGCAGGGGTGCCAGACTCAGGCGACCAGTCCTGACCTTTCCAGTCAGTCAGGTGAGCTGGAGCATCACTTAGCCCCTCCCACCAAACATCACCGTCATCGGTCATTGCTACGTTTGTGAAAACAGCGTTTTCGTTCATTGAATCCAAGGCATGTTGGTTGGTCTCGGGTCCGGTTCCAGGGGCAACACCAAACAAACCGTATTCAGGGTTGATGGCTTTAAGTTTTCCTGATGCGCTTGGAGCGATCCAGGTTATGTCATCACCAATGGTTTCAACTTTGAAGCCCGGGAGAGAAGGTTTCAACATGGCAAGGTTCGTCTTCCCGCAAGCTGATGGGAAGGCAGCCGCCACGTTGTATTGCTTGCCGGTGGGGGCGGTGATTCGAATGAGAAGCATGTGTTCTGCAAGCCAACCCTCATCACGGGCCATGGTTGAGCCAATTCTTAGACTCATGGCTTTCTTACCTAGCAGACTGTTGCCACCATAACCACTTCCATAGCTCCAGATCTCTTTGGTCTCTGGGAACTGAACCACGTGAACATCATCAGGAGCACATGGCCACGGAACATCCTGCTCACCCTTGTCAAGTGGAACACCGACAGAATGAACAGCTGGAACCCAGTCGGCACCCTTGTTGATTTCATCCAAAACTTTGCCACTGACTCGAGTCATGATCATCATTGAGCTCACAACATAAGCACTGTCTGTTAGCTCAACTCCATAGCGGGTCATGTCTGAACCAATTGGGCCCATCGCAAAAGGAATCACATACATAGTTCTTCCGCGCATAGAGCCTTCGAATAAACCATTTAGCTTGGTTCGCATTTCAGCAGGGTTTTTCCAATTATTGGTCGGGCCTGCATCCTGCTCACGCTCTGAGCAAATAAAAGTTCTTTCTTCAACCCGGGCAACATCGGCTGGGTTGGTGCGAGCAAGAAAACTGTTTGGTCGCTTTTCAGGGTTTAGTTGAGTGAAGGTGCCGTGACTGACAAGCAGCTGATTCATCTCATCCTGCTCGGATCCGTCTATCCAGCGGATCTGGTCTGGCTGGGTCAGGCTTGCGATTTCCTTGACCCAATTTTCAATTGCGGTGGTCATTTAATTATCCCCTTGGGTGTTAATTCTGAGTGAACACTACTAGTTAGAAGTTTAGCTTCCAAGAATGTGTGTAGAAGGGGACTGTTTGTGCAGTCGGTGTATCTGGGGCTGTTTGCCCGGTTGTTCGAGGGAGGTGTTTCTCGATTAGTACAAGCCTAGCGAGTTATTGAATATTCCGTTTAGTGCTTAATTTCACAAACTCCACCGGAGCAAAGCCTTGGAGGGGTTTTTGAAAAGCGCATGTGTAGCCAGCATCCAGCACAGAAACCAAAGGCCGATTCGAAGAATAAAAAGCTGATGCAGATTCCGCACAGAGCCAGTGGCACAGGCCCACTCAGAGCCAACCAGCCCATGGTGAAACAAGCTGTTACCACCATTGCAAACCCGATATACCAAGCGGTCTTTTTGGGTTCTGCATCTACCCACTCAGGTACTTGGTTTCTGGTTACAAATCGGCCAATGATCATTGATGGTGCATAGCGGTGATTGATAAACAACCTCATGAACATATCCAGCATGAACAAAACACCAAAGCCACGCATTGGTTGGAAGTCATCTGTGATTGCTGCATACATCCATGCACCAAAACCAATCAGGAACAGAATTCCCGCTGCCGCTCTGATTTCGCGCTCGTTGAAAACGGGGAAATCGTGCTCGGATATTTTCTCACCGAACTCGAATGTCTTGGTACTCACAATCACAAGTCTAAAATCAGCAAAGTTCTTTGTGAGAGATCTCTAATGAATTCCTGGCGGTTTTTTCATCTCTTGATGTTTTTCTTTAGCTAACGAAGTAGGGAGAAACCATGAGTGAGAAATACATTGAGGACAATAAGAGGCCCTCTTGGCTTAGCAGAATAGCACCCGGCATCATCTCAGTCGGCTCGATTGCAGCTGCGACAGTTATCACCGCACCCGGCATTGCCGAATCGTTAGCTATCGTGCAAACTGTTGAAAATGATTCTCAATTGAATCCCTCTGCCTCAGGAGATCAACCTCTTTCAGGAATTGTTGCTAGCGTCCCCGAACCACTTGTTGACCCAAGCACGTCCTCGAGCGGGGCTTCATTGCCTGAGGCATCTCAAGCGCCAACGCTGAATCCCAGCACATTTTCTGAGCCAGTTTCAATAGAAAGCCCTATGCCAGTTGGGACAGCAGAACAAGACCAAACGCCGCCAATTGAGCGGTCAATTGCAGACCAAAACTTAGTAGAAGACCCGACTGCTTCCGAGCCCGTTGTGGTTGAGCCAGTGCCAGTCGAGCAGCCAGCCGCAAATGACTCCTCTTCAACTTGGGTTGGAGACGGATCGTCATCATCGTCAATTATTGATCAGCAGGGATCTCCTTCGACCCCGACAGGTAATAGCTCTTCTCCCACTCCATATTACGAAGATGAAGATGACGATTACCCCTATGACGACGATGACAGAAACGATGACGATGATCACGACGATGACGATCACGATGACGATGAGCACGACGATGACGATGACGACGATCACCACGATGACGATGATCACGACGATGACGATGATTAGAAAAGGGGTAGCTTAGGACCATGAAGATGTTCGCGTTTGCGCTAGTTGCGGTCATAACTCTTACAGGTTGCTCGCAGAGTGTTTCACCCGTCAACCTGCCTTCGTCAATAAAGGTTGGCTCCTCAACCGACGCCCCAGTCGACACAGTTTCCCCACAGGAGAATGTTGAGTTCACTGACTCTGAGTCAGCAGTGGAAACAGACGCATCTGAGTCCGCTGATGATTCTCAGTCCGGTTCAGTTCAAGGAGTCGAAGACTATGTAATTGACTATGCGGAGCTGGAAATAGAGGATCAGGTTGGCGATGGAACCATCGTTGCGATTGATGAGGTCAGTACTTCCTTGGCAAGCGCTCTGATTGTCATTTCGAACCGTTCCGGCAGCGTTTTGGGTGTTGGAAAAGCCAGTGCCAACAGCACTCCGGTTTCGATAGTTCTGTCAACACCGGTCACCACGAGTCAAGAGCTTTATGCCCAACTATTCTCAGACAATGGAAATGGGGGCTATGACTCAAGTGATCTAGTGGTGTTTGAATCGCTTGAGGACAGAGAGCCCATCATTGAGGATTTTGAGTATGTGGTGCGCTGATTAGTTTGAGATCCTCACTAAGGCTGAAAATCGTCATCTGGATTCTGACCCCGATGGCGATTTTGGCAATACTCTTGACAAGCGGAACGGCACTTGTTTTGCAGCAGCAGGGAGATCAAAGAATTACGCAATCTCTCTCCCGAGAAGCTAACGAGCTTCTGCTTTTATCGGAGACGCTCGACTTTGAGAGTTCCCAGCAACTGCTGGAGAGATTCATTCAGAGAAGTTCTCCGGATTTTGATGAGCAGATATTTGCAGTTGTCGACAACAGAGTGGTACTTCGCTCGGGCGGCTCAGATTTGAGATTGGACCAGAGTCAGGAGTTTTTAGATATAGCGACTTCCGCATCAACAACAACTCTTGACGGTTTTGACCTAGACGGCGAGCAGTTTCGATGGATCTCCGTTCCAGTCAGTTCGGACGTCGACAACGGTCACCTAATCAGCGTTTTTAGCCTGAAGTCCCAGCAAGATCAAACCAATGCGGCTTTAGCGAGTTTTGTTTTCTTGGCTCTGCTGGGACTTGTTTTGACGAGCTTGGTCGGCTGGTTTGGTTCTGGGCGAATATTTAGGCCGATCAAGGAGATATCGACAGCTGCGGCGGACATCGGGCATGCCAATCTGTCCGGCAGAGTTCCGGTGATGGGAAATAACAACGAACTCGATCAACTCGCGAATGAGTTCAATTCAATGCTAGATCGAGTTGAGCAATCCTTTCAAAACCAAAAGCAGTTTGTAGATGATGCCGGGCACGAGCTTAGGACCCCGCTCACTGTGATTCGCGGACATTTGGATTTATTGGCAACTGATCCTAAAGCCAATGCCCCAAGCCTTCAGATAGTCCGAGATGAGCTAGAGCGCATGAGCAGGTTGGTTGGTGATTTGCAGACACTAACCAAATCCAATCAACCGGGCTTCACCAAAAAAGAGGTAATTGAGCTACAGGTTTTGAGTGATGAATTGTTTGTCAAGGCGGAGGCATTGGCTGAAAGGAACTGGATTCAAGCGCCTTTAGACGGAGATACTAGTTTTGAACTGGATAGACAGCGGATCACACAAGCTGTCCTTCAGCTTGCGGACAACGCATGCTCGCATACCAAACCCGGTGATGATATAGAAATTGGTATATCTTCCACCAAAACCAATATCCAAATCTTTGTCGCTGACAGTGGCCCTGGAATACCCGAGAAAGACAGGGATCGAGTTGTTAAGAGATTTGCGCGCGCTGCTCATCACTCCGAGCACGGTGAGGGAAGTGGCCTCGGTCTGGCCGTGGCGGATGCAATAGCCAAGGGACATGGTGGAAGGCTTGAAATCGGCGACAGCACTCTTGGTGGCGCGCGAGTCGCTATCGTTTTGCCAAGAGGAGAAAAATGAGCAGGGTCTTAATAGCCGAGGATGCCGACCGTATCTCTAGTTTTATTTCAAAGGGGCTGCAGGCTGCCGGATTTGACACGGTTGTCGCACCAAGCGGAGAGCAGGCGCTTGCTTTGATTCGAGCATCAGATTTTGATCTTTTGATTTTGGACATCGGGCTTCCTGGCAAAGACGGTTATGAGGTTTTGGAGGAGTTGCGTGGAAGTGGGAACACAATTCCAGTGATTGTCCTTACCGCCAGAGACAGTGTCGAAGACACCGTTGCAAGCTTTGATGTCGGCGCAGATGATTACATGTCAAAGCCATTCAGCTTTGAAGAACTGTTAGTCCGCGTAAAGCGCAGGATCACTCAGCCAAGCGAGAAAACCCCAGGCGAAAGCACCATCCAAATAGGTGATGTTGGGCTGGATTTGATATCCAGGCAACTTCGTGTCTCGGGCGAAGAATTTGAACTAACGGCACGGGAATTCAAAATGCTTGAGATGTTTATGAAAAATCCTAAGCAGGTTCTGTCCAGAGAGCAGTTGCTATCCAGAGTGTGGGGATTAGCCCATGACCCGGGTAGCAATGTTGTAGATGTCTATATTCGCTACTTGAGGCAAAAGGTGGGAACCGAAAGAATCCAAACAGTTCGTGGAATGGGATACAAATTTGTCTGATCAGGCATTTCAATTCAAAGCGGGCTCAATGGGGACTGGCTTTATTTTCAAAATTCTCGACTACCGAGACCAGGATGAGGCCAAAAGATTTTGCGAGATGGCTATGGAAATCATCGAGGATGCCAATCAACGGTTTTCAACTTATTTGGAATCCAGCGAGCTCTCGAAAATAAACAGAGGCGACCTAAGTATCGAAAAAGCATCTTCCGTTCAGCGCGATGTTTGGTCAAAAGCCGACAGCTGGAAGGAAGTCACCGGCGGCTTTTTCGATGCCCAAACACCCTCTGGAGATTTTGACCCCTCTGGGATTGTGAAAACCTGGGCTGCCCAGAATGCGTCTAATTTTTTAGAGGCCAACGGTTTCAAGGAGTTCACGCTCAATGCAGGTGGTGACATATTGCTCTCATCAAAACTCGACGACTCACCTCTGACACGTGTTGGTCTCGCAAACCTGAGCCCGATTGCTTCGGAGGATTCTTTCGTGAATATGGTCTTGGAGTTGAATGGGACAAGTTTTAGAGCAGTTGCTACCAGTGGTTCCAGTGAGCGCGGAGAGCATATTTGGAGAAAAGACGTAGCTTTTGTCCAGGCCAACGTTGTGGCTGACGATCTAGTTACCGCTGATGTCTGGGCAACTGCCTTAATCTCTGGAGGCTTCGAGGCATTTGATTTGCTTCCAAAAAATATTGTCGCGATGGCAGTCACCAAAGATGGTCAGATGCGATCAACCCCAAACTTTTATCCACTTCTTGCCAAGATTTAAAGTTTTCCAATTGCGTTAGCCACGGCAGACCTGAAGGCTTCGGTGGTGAAAGTCGAGCCTGAGTAGTTTCCGAAGTTTGTGCCTTGAGCTGAAAGGGTGGCCGAAATCAGTGCTGTGTAGGCATCTCCTCTACCGAAGCCGGCATCACCTTGAATCATAGATACGTTAGTTAAGGTTCCATCGAGCGCAGTCACGCTCAGTTGGATCACACCGTATTCATAATTGATTACATCTGAACTAACCGTGACCTTTGCGGGGGCTGCTGGCTCTGCCACATTTTCAGTGGGCTCGCTTGGTGCTTGAGCAGGCTCGGACGCACCTTGGCCTGATTCGGCTGTAGGCTCTGCGGGCTGTTCGATTTTGGCTGGAGCCGATTCACCTGGGTCCGAAGCCTGATTGGCCACCGGTGCACTTTCTTCAGGCTGAGGATCCGGCAAAGTTTCTTTTTTGTCAGGCTCTGACGAGGCTTGAGTTTGTTGTTCACTCGGTTGGACTGAAAGAGTCATTGGTTGCTGGTTCAGGATGGCCGTGTTTTGAGCAAGGTATAGAGCGCTCAAAGTGGCTACAGAGATTGTTATCAGTGTTGAGTTTCTCACCAGGCAAATTCCTCAAGATGGATCTGATTTTTGTTGACATTTATCGTTTTGAGCGTTTGCTCAACTGATTTACTCCAAACTGCCGGACCACAAACATAGATGTCACTCTCCAGAACATGCGGTGCAAACTCGAGCAATCGTGCATGGTCCGGAAGTTCACTCTGCCCGGGAAGCCAGCTTTGATTAAATCTTTCTCCTTCTAAAACCACTAATTTGTGCCCTCTTTGATTGCAGATCTCCCGCAGCTCCCCTAATAGAGCGGCATCATTCATGTCATTTACTCGATACAGCACTGTTACGTCACCCGGTTCACTCACAACCGATCGAGCGAGAGACCTGACGGGTGCAACGCCAATCCCTGCTGCAATCATTAGCATCTTTCGCTTGGTCCTACTCTTTTGACTGAAGATTCCGTAGGGCCCTTCGATTACTACCCTGGTACCCGCCTTCAGATTTGTAATCTGAGAGGTGAAATCACCCCTGGAACCAATTGTGAAACGAAGACTTTTTTCTCCGGGCGAGCTGGAAACACTAAAAGGATGAGATTGGTGCCAAAGTTTCCAACTCAAGATTCTGAGCATGAAAAATTGCCCTGCCTCGTATGGAATTCTCTTTAAACCCGGCCCATCTACATAAACACTGGTTGTGTTGTTCAGGTCTGGAACGAGCTTCTGAATTCTTAATCCCCTGGACTGCAGCATTGGCAGAAACAGCTTGAACCAAATAATCGATGCAAAAACAAATAGATAAACGCCTAGGTAAAAAGTCGCTAGCCAAGGTTGAGCTAAGAAGTCTGTCCCGAAGGCAAACTGGTGGGGAATGGCCAACAGCACCGCAACATAGCTTGCAAGGTGGATAAAGTACCAAATCTCATATGAGAACTTTTTGCGAATTGTTATCGCCGACGTGTAGGCGACAACAATCATCAATAGAAAGCCGATGGTGGCAAAACCAATCTGCCAATAGTTTAGGTTTAGGTCGCCAAGTGCGATAGCTAGATTCGATCCAGACACTAAAGAGTAGTGGCTTACGGAAATCAAGAGGTGTGCAAAGAAAAGATAGACAATCGGCTTGCCCAGTTTTTTGTGCCGAGAGGTAGCCCCGTCGAGACCAAGAATTTTTTCAATCCAGCTGATTCGGGCCACCAGCAAAAGATGAATCATCAGCAGCGAGGTAGCAATCAGTGCAATCGCCCTGTTGGCTCTGGAAAGAATGTCTGCAACAGACGAAATTCCTACTAAGCCACCTTCGAGCATGAAAAGAAAAATGGGTAGGAACACCAACCCCCAAAAAACCAGATCTAGAGCGTCTCGCTGTCGTTCGAGCTCTAGGTTTTTTCTTGAACCAATCCGAATCTTGTCTTCCACCTGTCCAACAATGCCAAGCCTTGGTTAGAAATCGAATCGAAAAAGATTAGAACTAACTAATGTTGAACTTCCCAGTTAGCTCCTCAGTCATCTCCCATAACTTCTTTGAAGCTTCTACATCTCTGCTTAGTCTTGAGCCCTTGATTTTTATCGGCCTTCCCCAAAGTTCCAGGCTCGGACCAAAAAACTCGCCACCTGAAACCTGATCCAATGAGGCTCGGTTTTGACTCCTTGCTCCTTTAGCCGGACTTTGGGCAAAGACATGCAGTTTGGTCGGGTAGTGAACCTGCAGACCAGTTGATGCCCAACCCGGATGAGCAATTATTGATTTCACCTTGGAGCCCGATTGCTTTGCTCGAATGTCTAGCTCCCTCCCAAACAGCGCACATGCAAGCTTGGTGTCTGCGTAGCGCTGCCAACGGTCATAGGCAATGTCTTTGCCAGAAAGCTCCTCAGCAGTCTTAGTTGGTTTTCCTTTGCGGTGAACCGTGGAGCTTAGGTGAATCACCCGGGGGTCAGAAGATTTTGAAAGTTTCTCCCATAAAAGCTTGGTTAGCAGAAAATGCCCAAGGTGATTTGTAGCCATCTGAATCTCGTGGCCTTGTTTACTGAGTTGAAACGGAGGTCCCATTTGACCTGCGTTGTTTATCAGCAGATCTACCGAGCTTATGTTTGAGGCAAGCGACTCAACTTGCTCTAAATCACTGATGTCATTGGCAATCCAAGTTAGGTCTTTTGAATTCAGTTTGTTTTCAGCATTAACAAGTTTCTGACTCGATCTACCAGTGATGATGACTTCAAAGCCTGCATCCAATAATGTTCTTGCGGTTTCTAAACCAAGTCCTGAGGAGCCCCCGGTGATTAGTGCTGTTGGCATTTATTTCCTTAGTAGGTCGTTGTCATCAGAGGATTCAATCCAGTCAATCAATCCCTGCCAGGAACCAAAGCCCTCTTCATTGCTGAAGTGTCCTGCTCCTGGGAAAACCAGAGGTTTCATGTTCCAGATATCCCCATAAGTTTTTTGAATCCCCTCCGGGAGCCAGTGGTCATTATCACCTGCAATGATTTGAAACTTCTTGGCCTTGGAGGCAATTGCGGGCAACACCGCGGGGTGGGTGAGATCAAGTGGGTCGCCTTTGATTCCATCTGCTTTGTCTGTCAGTTTTGTATCAGGGGGTGAGACGAATAAGACCCGATCAAATTCTGTGATTCTGTCAACCATCGCAGCAGCCAGCCAATTTAGACAACCCAGAGAGTGTGCGATGGCGATTTTCTCGCCCTCCCCGAACTCATCCATCATCTGGGTTTCTTGCTCTAATAACTCCAACCACTCAGCTGGGTCAGGAGTGTCAGGGCTTGGAAACTGTGGATACCAAACCTGGTGCCCCTTTTTTCTTAGCTCAGTTGAAGCCACCCTATGCCAGTGACCGTGTGGCCTTCTGTTGGTCCAGCCGTGCAGAAATATAACTCTTTTCATAGCGCTCCAAGCCTAAGCCAGTTCTTTATTTCCAAAGAAAGATTTCCAACTGTTGATTTGCAGGATTTGCCCAGATTTCAAAGCAGGGTTAGTGCTGTTTTGACTGCCATAATTTCACTAACAAAAGGCCCAGATTGAAAAAACTTGTCTTATTGCTGATATCCGGCATGGCTCTAACCGCTTGTGCTCAACAAGAGATTGAGCCAGAGGCCGTGGTTGAGCCGGCACCTCAGGTTCAGGAAGATCCGCAGCCAACACCCATGAGCCTGCAGCAGGTAATTGAAATCAGCGATAAGGCAATTTCCTGCTCCGAGCCTGAGCGGGTAATCGAGGGCGAGTTTGAAACGTTTGTTTGCGATCAGGGGATTATCCGAATCTGGGATGAGCAATTACCTGCAGAGGCTTTCGGGCCATGGCCTATTTGGTGCCAGCCTGCCCTCGCAGCAACTGACGAACCAGAGTTTGAAGTGGTTTATGGGTTGAACTTCATAATCGAAAACCACAACACCGAGTTTCCTGGACTAAATGAACACCCAGAGGTTGAAAATCTCTGCATTGACATAAGCGAACTTCCCTATCAACCCGCAGAAGCAGACTACTCAACCACCTTTGGGTTCCTAACCGGCCTTGCCGATGCGGGGCTGTGTTTTGAGCCAGCAGAGATAACACCGGGAGAACCAACAAGCTTTGTCTGCTCTGGTTTCGGCGCAGGCGAGCAAAGTTTTGAACTCTGGCTAGAAACAGGAGACGTTAGTAATCTCAGTGAAATTTACGCTGCTGAGTGTGGGGCGGGGATTACTGGAACCTATGGTGAGGATTGGATCATGACAAGTTTTGATGGGGAGCTGATTGTCGGTCAGCAGTCGCTTGCAGAGCTTATAACGCTAGCCTCACCAGTTCCTTTTTCAGACCTTTGTGGAGAACAGGTCGGCTAACTGTTCCCAAGCTTTGGGGTTCAATCGATACCAAGACCAGGTGCCGCGCTTTTGTTTTTCCAATATCCCAGCACTGACCATCTTCGCCAAGTGATGAGAAACAGTTGGTTGGGTTAGGTTCAATGGCTCTGTTAGATCACAAACACAACACTCGTTGTTTTCGCTGTTTGCAATTATTGCCAAAATCTGAATTCGGTTTGGATCAGCCAAAGCTTTCATGAGTGTTGCGATTTTGTCTGATGCCTCACGAGCGATCGCGGGAGTGGAGCTGGTTGGGCAGCAGGCTTCTAATTGAGTTGAGACTTGCAAATAATTAGTCATCTGATCCTTATATTGATAGCTATCTATGTAGTCTATCCCTTAGACCATAAATTTCCGTGGACGATCTGAAGGTAAGCGTGAAAAGACAAATAACAGTGATGTTTGTCTGTGTTCATAACGCAGGCAGATCTCAAATGGCTCAGGGTTTTATGGAAGCCTTAGCCGGTGATCGAGTTGAGGTCAGAAGCTCTGGAACTGCTCCTGCAGAGACAATCAACCCAAGTGTTGTTGAAGCAATGGCTGAAGAGGGAATTGACATCTCCAAAAACTCACCAAAAATACTCACTGCAGAAAACGTGAAAGACAGTGATTATGTAATCACCATGGGTTGTGGTGATGAGTGCCCATATTTTCCAGGCAAGACTTATCTGGACTGGCCCTTGGATGATCCTGCTGGACAGGGTGTTGACGCAGTCAGGCCAATCAGGGATGAAATCAAGCAAAAAGTGCTGCAACTACTGGAACAAATTGATGCCTTGACAAACTAGTTAGGGTTACCTAACCTATTCACGTACAGTTTCTGAATAGGAGAAAAATGCTCAAAAAATCTGCAGCAATTTTGGCTGTTTCCACCCTTGGCTTGACCGGTTGTGTCGCTGAGGAAGAAGCTCTAACGCTTTACTCCGGCCGAAAAGAAAACTTGGTTCAACCTCTGATTGACCAGTTCACCGAGGACACCGGCATCGAAGTTGATGTTAGGTATGCGGGAACCAGCGAGACTGCAGCATTGATTTTGGAAGAGGGCGATAACACTAACGCCGATGTGTTTTATGGAGTTGGCGGAGCGGCTTTGGGAGCATTGAGCGCAGCTGGCGCATTTGTTGAAATTGATCAGGAGATCTTGGATTTAGTTCCAGAGGCTTACCGCTCTGCTGAAGGCGAGTGGGTAGGAACCAGTGGTCGGGCAAGGATCTTGGTTTATAACCCAGAGACAGTTGCCGAAGTACCAGACAGTGTCATGGATCTAGCAAACCCTGAGTGGGATGGACGGGTTGCAATCGCACCAAGTTATGGATCTTTCCAAGCTTTTGTAACTGCCATGAGAGTGGTTGAAGGCGAGCAGGCAGCCCTTGATTGGCTGAATGCGATGAGTGAGCAGGCTGTGATTTTTGGAAGAGACGAAGAGGTTATGGAAGCGGTTGAGTCTGGTCAGGTGGACACCGGCATGGTCAATCACTACTACTGGAACCGCAGGGGCATCGAACAGGGTTATGACAACCTGAGAAGTGCAGCGGCATTTTTTGGAACAACTGATGTTGGGAACCTGGTAAACGTCGCAGGTGTTGGCATGCTGAATGATTCAGAAGCAGCTAAGACCTTTGTTGAATACCTTCTAAGTGATTCAGCTCAGACCTACTTTGCTGAAACCACCATGGAATACCCAATGGTTTCAACTGTGGAGGCAGCCCCTGAGCTGATTCCTTTGGATGAGATTCCAACCGCCGAGCTTGACCTTAATGACATCGACCAGTTGGATAGGACTTTGGAATTGATGCGTGAAGCAGGACTTCTCTAGGAGTTGATTTGAGGCAAAAGCCGCCAGCAGTTTTAGTGCTACTGGCGGTTTTTGCAACTCTGATTTCGCTAGTCCCCATTGGCTATTTGCTCTTTAGGGGCTCTCAGGCAATTGATCAACTGATCGCTGAATTCGTTCGCCCCAGGACATTCGAACTGTTGGTGAACACCACTTTGCTGGTTGTCACGGTGACGGCAGCTGCATTGGTGATCGGTGTTTTGCAGGCCTGGCTGGTTGTTAGAACGAATCTGCCATTTAGAAACTTCTTTGCTGTTGCAGCTGCATTACCGCTAGCTATGCCGAGTTATGTCTCAGCCTTTGGCTGGGTTTCATTGGTTCCTGGGTTTTATGGTTTCTGGCCATCGTGGTTGGTTATGACACTCACCACCACTCCCTATGTTTATTTGGCAGTTGCAGCTTCTTTGGTGAGTAGTAATTTTCAGGCAGAAGAGGTTGCAAGATCT
Organism: uncultured Micrococcales bacterium; assembly: GCA_913056225.1. Lineage (GTDB taxonomy): Bacteria > Actinomycetota > Actinomycetes > Actinomycetales > Microbacteriaceae > CAJXVY01. The sequence goes on from CAJXMQ010000017.1 coordinate 12,962, forward strand.
TTGGGTAAAAACCGTAAGCAGGTCTTACTCGGTGTCACCTGGCCAATCATTCGGCCAGCAGCAACAGCCAGCTCACTATTGGTTGCTCTTTATACTTTGAGCGAGTTCGGAGCTGTTGCAACCCTCAGGTTTGAGACTTTTACGATTGGCGTTTATAACGCCTACCGATCAAGCTTTGATAGAAACGCAGCGGCTGCGATTGCGATTGTGTTGGTTATTTTCACACTGGTGATTTTGTATGCGGAGAGAAAAAGCAGGGGTCGGGTTGGCAATCTAGAGCCCCATTCAGGAAAGCGCACCAGGGTGAAAATCCAAGGGCGCTATGGCTTTGCAAGTGGACTGTTTGTGTTTGCAGGCCTTGGCATTGGAGTTCCAGTTGCAGCTTTGCTCCGGTGGAGTTTTATTGGGGCGAGCTCTGCTGATATTCAAAGACTGCTGGATGCATTGGTTATCACCATTGGCTATTCACTGGCGGCTGGGGTGATCATCACTGTTTTTGCCCTTGCTATTTCGCTGATCACCCTTCGTTACAGATCCACCCTGGCAAAGCCCATTGAAACAAGCGTTTGGGTGGGACATGCTCTGCCAGGCATTGTTGTTGCGCTATCGCTTGTGTTTTTGGGAGCGAATGTATTTCCAGCGATTTATCAAACAGCGTGGCTGGTGCTAATTGCCTATGTGGCACTGTTTTTGCCCAATGCCCTGGCAGGAATTCGCAACCCCGTTTCGCAGATCCCAATTGCCCTGGATGAGGTTGGCAGGTCTTTGGGTCAATCGAAGATCCAGGGTCTCAGAAAGATCAC
>CAJXMQ010000018.1 GCA_913056225.1 uncultured Micrococcales bacterium
TGGGTGCTGGTGTCCTGCCAAACGATTGCGTTATAAATTGGTTTGCCGGTCGATCTTTCCCATATAACGGTGGTTTCACGTTGGTTGGTGATTCCGATTGAGGCGATTTGTCTTCTTGTTAGATTTGCTCGAGCCAGGGCCTGACCGACCGCCTCTCGGCTATTGGTCCAAATTTCCTCGGGGTCGTGCTCCACCCATCCAGGGTTAGTCATAATTTGTTTGTGTTCGAGCTGACCGGTGGAAACGATTTGTCCCTGCTTATCAAAAACTATTGCTCTTGTGCTGGTGGTTCCCTGGTCGATGGAAATTATGTATTCGCTCATTGCAGGCCCTTACTCTGACTACTCTGTCCAAGTGAAAGTCTAGTTTTATTTGCCCTTCATAGCCTCGGGAATAGGTGCAACCTTTATTTGAAAAACAGTAAAACATCCACAAAACGCCTGTTTATCTGGACTTAGTTTTGAACATAAGTGCAACTAGAGAGCGAACTAATGTAAAAATCCCCGAGCAACCAGCAGCTGTTAGGTTTATTGCATGAGCGAAACCGTCAAGATCCTGATAGTTGGCGCTGGCCCAGCAGGGTTGTCGTTGGCCATCCATCTCAAGCATTTGGGAATCGATGCCAAGATCATTGATAAAAAAGATGGGCTGACCGAAGATTCCGGAGGAGTGTTTCTCCAGGGGCAGTCGCTTATAAGTCTTGGATATTCAATGGCGGAGAGAATCTCCAAACAAGCTCACCCAATTACCTCAGGAGCACTGAGTAGCAAATCCAAGCAACTGTTTAGTTTTGAACTGACTGAATTGCCAGGACAGTTTTTTGCACCAATGACAATCAGTCAAAACAAACTGGAAGCTGAATTGCTTGCGGAGCTTAGAGGGAAAGCCCTGGAGGTGAATTGGGGTCAGCAACTTAGGGAGATCAGTCAGGATGAAGACAAAGTAACAGTTGTCATCAAAAACCAAGACCTCGAAACCGATGAATTTGATTACGTGATTGGTGCGGATGGATCGGAAAGCACCGTAAGAGAGCAAATCGGTTTTGAGCTGGTGCGGCCTGGGAATTCAGGAGATTGGATTTCAGCCAACATCAAGCTTCAAACGGCCAATTTAGATTCCGCAAGGATCCAGATGTCGATGCATGATGGAAAACTGACAGCGATTTTTCCGATTGATTCAAACGGAAATTTCAGAGTGATTAGAAACTCAACATCTGGAGATGAAACCAAGACTGAATTTTGGGTCAACGCTTTGTCGGAGTTTGGAGTTATTGAAACCCCTGAGGTAACAGGCTCTTCACGCTACGCAGTCGAAGAAAAATATTCTTCAGAGCTCAGACACGGCCGAGTTTTGCTTGTTGGTGACGCAGCCCACAGCTTCAGCCCCATTGGTGGACAGGGTTTCAACCTTGGATTATTGGAATCCGCCAACCTAGCTTGGAAACTGGCCATGGTTTCAAACGGAGCGGATGATGATTTGCTGGATACCTATTCAGAGGAAAGAGGAAGGGTTGCAGTTGGCTCGTTTAGCAAAGCTAGCTTGGCTTTTCGAATGGTGACTATCAAAAATGGACTACTGCAAAAACTCAGAGATATTTTTCTTTCAACTTCGAAATCTCTCTCGCCAATAAGAGACTTCCTTGCCTCCTCTTTGAAGGGTGAGGATGAGGTTTACCCGGCGGGCGGCATCAACCGAGAATTTTTTGATTCGGTGAGGGTAGGTGACTACCGGGAGCTTCCTGAAAATCAAGACATCGATAACTTCTTCAAAGGAATCAAGGCGGGTGCTCAGTTCAGTGTTCACAACGACAGGCTGAATGCTCTTGTTGACGATAAATTCTTCTCAGCGTTTTTGTTTGACGGACGTGAAAAAACTGAAGATGGCAAACAACGAATGCTGCAAGCCTATGAATATCTGAATGCGCAACCGATGATGCGTGCTTATATCTTTAGCGAGCAAGAGGGGCGTTTCGACAACTTAGAAAACTTTATTCTGGACCCAAACATGTATTTGCATAACCAGTTGTATGCATCAATGGAAAGCGTTTACATAGTCAGGCCCGATAACCACATCGGTTTTCGCTCAGCCCCAGTCGACCTAACAGCGATTGAGCAGTGGTGGGATGATTTGCTCAGTGGAGAGACTGAATAGGTCTCCAAGTTTCAAAATAGTTTTTTGAAATCTGCTCTTTGTGACTTAGTTTGAACTTATGTCTCTTGGTCAAGCAATAATCAGATCAAAACCAGGTGTCCTAGCCTCAGGTTTATTGGTTCTCGCCCTACTGGTCTCTGGATGCTCCCAAACCGCGGAGACTGAATCATCAATGAACGAGCCTGAGTTGGGTGATTCAGATGTCTCGGAGCAAACTCCGCCAGAAACTGACTCAGAACCCGAAGCAGAAACCGAAGTAGAACAGAGTCCAACAGAAACAATTGAGTTGGTTGAATGCGGGCAGCAGGATCAGGATCAAATGGAGTCAACCATTGATTCGCAAACCGCTTCTTTTGCCGAAGGGGATTTTGAGGATGCCTACTCCTATGCCTCACCATCCTTCAGAGCCAATGTGAGTTTGAATGCGTTTATCCAGATAATCAACGGAAGCTATGGTCCACTGATCAGCTCCTCAAATCTTCAGTATTCAAACTGCGTTGCCGATGCTGATTTCGGCCTTGGCTTCATTGACGTTAGATTCACTCAGTCAGGCACTGAGGTTTATGCCCTGAAATACACTCTCGTTGCTTCTGATGAGGGCTGGAGAGTTGATGGCGCAGGCAACTTAGAAGCCATTGGACAGGGAACTTAGAGTGATGAAGTAGGCCCCGTGGGGCTCGAACCCACGACCCACGGATTAAAAGTCCGTTGCTCTACCAACTGAGCTAGAGGCCCTCGACTGAGAAAGTTTAGCAGTTAGCTGGCTCAGAACAATCAGAACGGTTACGAAAGATGCATCGGGGGTAAGTGGATTGTCATTTATACCCTTGGGGGGTACAGTCAAACTCATGAATGGTTATACACAGGACAAAGACGATATTGCTCGTCGCCTAAAAAGAGTTGAAGGCCAAGTTCGAGGTATTGGCGACATGGTCAGTGCCGACAAATATTGCATTGATGTCCTCACTCAAATTTCTGCAGCGACCAAAGCCTTGGAATCAGTCGCACTTTTGCTTTTGTCAGATCACCTAAACCATTGCGTGGTGGAGGCTATTGAAGGTGGTGGCCCGGAGGTTTCAGCAAAGATTCAAGAAGCTAACGATGCAATCGCAAGGCTAGTTAAGTCTTAGAGCCTGGGTGAATCCAGTCAATCTGGAGCCTTGTGGAGCATATTGGCCTAAGGATTGTTATCAACTCGTGAGCTTTGATTTTCCAGGAAAATAGCTTCTCTTTCGGAGGTTAAGTTCGGGATCACTTCGGCCAAAAAATGTTTCACATGATCTGTTTCAAGATGTTTTGCATAACCATTTTCTGAGCTAAAGGTTTCGATCAGATAAAAAGTATCGTCAGAATCCTTGGCTCGGGTTACATGAAATTCTTCACAAAAATCAGTCAAGAGGCTTGAGTTTGCAAGGGAAAGAAGGGCATTGAGGAGTTCTTCCGCTGAGCTCTCGGCTGCCGTGATTTTTACAAACACGTGGTACTTCGGATCCATAAGCCAACCGTTTCATATTCCATCAGCGCACATCGACGTGCTTTATGTTCTAACTCGGAGATTAACAAAATTCTTCAAAAAAGGCATCATTTTTGCTCAAAATGCATCTTCAAGCATTGTTTGACAGAAAATGCATTATCTGCGATTATTTTGCCACTGCTTGGCCGTTGACCACCTCACCAAAGGCGACCACGCGAGACTCGGGAGGTCTGAGTCGAAAACATTATTAGAGAGGGTGAAATGATAGTAGCGAACAGTTTGACCAAAACCTTTGTCGGTTTTGCAGCAGCAGCGTTGGTGCTGACTGGATGCGCTGCCAGTGAGACAGATACCAGTTCGGTAGACGACTCAACTGACAACAGCAGTGGCTCCTCGGGAGAAATCGCGGGCGAGACCATCACAATGACCGTCGGCGCGGGACACCCAGCCGGTGGAGCAATCACATATGCAAACCGCCTAGAGAGCTGGTTTGTGCCAGAGCTAAAGGCACGTGTAGCAGCAGAGACCAATCACGAGCTTGAGGTTATTGAGGCTTACGGTGGATCTATTGCCACTCTTGCAGAGGTACTGGGCGCAACTGAGAGTGGATTGCTGGATGTTGGAGCAATCATCTATCCGTTTGAGCCATCCTCACTGTTCTTGCACAACCTAGAAATGAAGATTCCATTCTCATCAACCGACCCAGAAATTGCGATCAAAGCAATGCGTGCGGTTTATGACGAGGTTCCTTACATGAGCGAAGTTCTTGAGGAAGAGCACAACCAGAGAGTATTGGGATTGTGGACCACTGGTTCATACCACCTAGTAACAACCTTTGAGTGGGACAGCTTTGAAGACCTAGCTGGTAGAACAATTACCGCTGCTGGTCCAAACCTGCCATGGATTACCGCTGCTGGTGTGAACCCAGTTCAGGGAAGCCTTGGTGAGTGGTACACAGGTCTAGAGACAGGTGTTATCGATGGAGCGGTTATGTTCCCAGAGGCAACCGCTGGCTTCAAGCTTTACGAACCAGCTCCGTACTACACAGAGATTGGTTTCGGTGCCAGCCCTCAGGGTGCGATCACCGTAAACCTAGACTCCTTCAACAGCTTGCCAGCTGACGTCCAGGAAATCTTGGTCGAGTTGGGTGTTGAGTTTGAGGCACAAATCGCTGGTTGGGTAGTGGAGGAAAGTGGCCAGGCTTACGACGTTATGCGTGAGGCCGGAACCACAATCAACTCCCTTTCAGATGAGGCTCGTGCAGACTGGGTAAACCGTCTACCAGAGCTTCCAAACGAGGGTGCTCAGGAAGCTAATGACATGGGTCTCCCAGGTTCAGAGGCATTCCGCGTTTACATCAGGGCACAGGAGGAACTTGGTTATGAGTTCCCACGTGACTGGGTAATCGAAGACTAAAAAAATTAGCCCGCCACTGGTTGTTTTGCGCCGGTGGCGGGCTAAGCTTCAACCCCTTGTATAGCTCGAAGGAGAGCAAATGATTTTCACTCAGTTCGATCGAGCTGTTTCTAGGGTCAGTTCAGTCATGGCTGGCGCGGGGGCAACGCTTATTGGCCTTTTGGGGTTGGCCGTGGTTGCAGATGTAGTTGGCAGGCAAATTGGAACACCGGTAACCGGCATTGTTGAATTAGCTGCCCAAACAGTTGTTATTTCTGCATTTCTGACCATGCCCTACGTTATGCGTAAGGGCGGGCATATCCGAGCCACAGTGTTGGTATCAAGGACTCCACCTGCAGTGCGCAAATCACTAGAGCTAATCGCCTACTCAATTGGTGCGATCATCTTCGCTCTACTGGCCAGTTCAGCCTGGGAAGCCTTCGTGTCTGACTTTGTGAATGCGTCATATGAAGGAGAGGGGGCTCTCAGGATTCCAACCTGGCCCGCTCGTCTCACAATTTTTGTTGCATCTATTTTCATGATCGTGGAAAGCGCTTTAGCCGCGGTCAAGACTTTTGTAAAGGTTGAGAACAATGAGTAGCGTTGAAATAGCAGAAATTGCGGTAATCGCCCTGTTCCTCTTGGTCTTGAGTGGCGTTCCAATTAGCTTTGCGTTGATTGTCACATCCTTCGTAGGTATGTATTTCATTACTGACAATCTGGATATTGCATTCAACCTTTTGAATGCCGTTGCATACTCTGGTGTTCGAGATTATGTGTTTGCGGTGATTCCTCTATTCGTGCTCATGGGTGCATTCATGACCAACTCCCGAGCGGCGGAGGCCTTGTTCACGGCCATTAACTATCTCTTGCAAAAAGTTCGTTCTGGATTGGCGATTGCCACCGTAGGCGCAAATGCGATTTTTGCTGCGGTTACCGGAGTTAGCGTTGCATCAGCCGCAGTGTTTTCAAACGTTGCATTCCCGCAAATGCAGAGGTATGGCTATTCGAAACGAATGTCACTCGGAGTCATCGGCGGTAGTTCCATCCTTGGAATGCTGATTCCCCCAAGCTTGCTGATGATTCTGTATGGAATTTTGACCCAGGTCTCGATTGGTGCGATGTTCATCGCTGGAGTGGTTCCCGGAATTGTGCTGGCGCTTATGTTCTCGGCCTACTTGTTTATTTCCAGTTTTATTCGCCCTGACTTTTTTGGTGTGGATCCCAAAGGCAATGGCTATTTCGCAGTTCGAGCCAGAGCCAAGATGGCTAAGGCTCAGTCCCGTGGAGCAGGAAACGACGTTTCAGACCCACTGACGGTTGGCCAGAAAAAGATTTCACTTCCAGGCATGATGACGCAGACCATGGTGGTGCCCACCACTCAAATGTCATTTACCAAAGCAATGCTGGGAGCTTTGCCGATTCTTTTGTTGGTAGCCCTTGTAATCGGCGGAATCTGGGGAGGGTTGTTCTCCCCAACGGAGGCCAGTGCTGTTGGAGCTATTGGAGCGTTGGTGATTGCTCCTTTGATGGGAATGGACCTAAAGAAATTTGTTCGTTCATTCCAGCAGACAGCAATCAGCGTTGGTGGCATTTTGCTGCTTCTAATTGCAGCTGGATTCTTCTCCCGGATGTTGGCGGCAAGTGGGTTTATCAACCAGGTCAGTAACTTCATTCAGAGCTTGGAAATAGGACCCACCCTGATTGTGATTCTGTTCATATTGATCTTGATCGTGATGGGAACCATCCTGGACTCCAGCTCGATTATTTTGCTTGCCATTCCTTTGATGTTCCCCTCCGTTCTAGCGCTTGGAATAGACCCGGTCTGGTTTGGAATTGTGTTCATCATTGCCGTTGAGGTTGGGCTTCTAACGCCGCCGTTTGGAATGGTGCCGTTTGCTATGAATGCAACTTTGGGCAAGCGAGCGAGTGTCGAAGACGTTTTTGCGGGAGCATTCCCGTTTGTGTTGATCATGATTGCGTTCTTGGGACTGCTATTGCTATTCCCAGAGCTAGCAACGTGGCTTCCTAATTTATTGAGATAGTTGGAGAGATTAGAAAATGAGTAAAAAAGTTGGAGTAATTGGGCTTGGAAATATTGGATCGTCAATTGCAATGTTTCTGGCCCAGAACGGCTTCGAGGTTCATGGCTATGACGTCCGAGCAGAGGCTAACCAACAATTGGAAAAAGACGGCGGTAAGGCTCACTCATCTCCAGCTGAAGTTGCAGCAAATTCCGAAGTTGTAATTTCCAGCCTGCCAAGCGTCAAGGCTCTGGATGATGTTCTGGCAGAAATTAAGTCGCACATCAAGAACAAGGTCTTGATTGAAACCAGCACCCTTCCTCTTGATGTAAAGATGCGTGCCCACGAGCTGGTTCTTGCTGCAGGTGGTCAAATTGTTGACTCTCCTCTTTCTGGAACCGCTATGCAGGCTAGGAAGGGTGACGTTGTTGCCTATGCCAGCGCTGACAAGGGTGTCGTTGACAGTGTTCAAGATGTCTTGGATGGCTTCAACAGAAAAACCTACGACCTTGGCGAATTTGGCACCGGAAGCAAGATGAAAATCATTGCAAACCTTTTGGTTGCTATCCACAACGTTTCAACCGCCGAGGCCATGGTCTTGGCTGAGAAATCAGGACTTGATCTCAACAAGGTGATCGAAGTTGTAGCTGACGGAGCGGGTGGTTCAAGAATGCTTGAGGTTCGTGGCCCAATGATGGCTAATGGAAGTTATGGCGAGCAGGGAATGAACGTTGGAGTTTTCATGAAAGACATCGCAATCATCGGCGACTACGCCCGTGAGATGGGGGTTGCCATCCCACTTCTGAATAGCTCCGTTCCGATTTACACCTCCGCGTTATCCCACGGCTGGGGAATGTCAGACACCGCTTCGGTTTATGCAATTTTGGCTGATATGGCAAATCTTGACCGAACCCCAACCAAACAAGAACAGGACAGAAAATGACATTACTAACCCTTTCAGAAGCTCAAACAATTGTTGATGCGGCCTTGAAAAAAGCGCGTGAGATGAACTATGAGCCAATGACCGTGGCAATTGTTGACGCTGGTGGAACGCTAAAGACCATGAGCCGGGAGGACGGATCCGGACTAGTCAGGCCAGACATTGCTTTTGCTAAGGCCTGGGGTTCGGTTGGAATGGGTTTGCCTGGGCGTGAACTGAACAGAAGAAACGACATCATGCCGCACTTTTTTGCGGCATTGAATGTGGTTAGCCAGGGAAGAGTTGTTCCAATGCCGGGTGGAGTTTTGATTATGAAAGACGGTCAGCTGGTAGGTGCTGTAGGTGTTACTGGTGACACCCCTGACAACGATGAAGTTTGCGCTATTGCTGGAATTGAGGCGGCGGGATTGGTTGCCGATGCAGCCGTGGAGCCACAAATTCGCAAATCAGAGTTCTAAAGTCAAACAGGTGAATGGCAAATCAACTAACTGGCTGTTTGTTGTTTTTGCCATATCCATTGCAAGTCTGAACTCCTTGCAGGCGAGGGTTAATGCTGAGCTTGGATTCAGAACCGGCGATGGGTTGCTCTCTGCTTTTCTGTCTATTTCCTCGGGATTTGTAATTTTGATAATCGCCGTGTTGGTAATTCCAACAGCGAGAAAAGGCTTGGCAATGATTCCCTCATTGCTCAGAGAAAAAAAACTGGCTTGGTGGCATTTATTGGGCGGTGCCTCAGGTGCCTATTACGCAATAGCTCAAACCACAACAGGCATCCTGCTTGGAGTTGCCCTGTTTTCTGTAGCGATTGTTTCAGGTCAGACCCTGAGCTCTGCTCTCGCGGATAGATACGGGCTAGGTCCATCTGGTATTCATAAACTCACCACTCCTAGGATTTTAGGAACGGTGCTTGTGTTGATCGCTGTGATTGTTTCGGTTGCTGGTCAGCTAAACGCTAGTTTTTCTGTCTGGGTGGCACTGGTTCCATTCTTGGCTGGCTTTGCCATGGGGTTGCAGCTAGCGGTCAATGGCCGAGTTAGAAAAGAATCAGGAAGCGTCGCGGCATCTACGTTCATAAATTTCGGTGTTGCGACTGTTTTGTTGACTCTAATTGTTTTGGTCAAGTCCATTTTCCAGCCCCTGCCGGAATCACTTCCTCCCGAGCTTTGGCTTTATACCGGAGGAGTGCTGGGCTCAATCTTCATTGCTGGTAGTGCGTTTGTGGTGGCAAGAATTGGTGTTTTAGTTCTGGGTGTTTCAGTGGTTGCTGGACAGCTACTGGGGGCCACCGTTATAGACCTTTTAGCTCCTTCACCACTTCACCCGTTGACGCTGTCAACAGTTGCTGGTGTGGTGTTGGCCCTAATTGCAGTAGCTATCTCCTCGACCTCATGGCAAAAAAAGCAGAGGATAGCGGACTAGGACTTAGCCTTCTCAAGAATGGATCTGGCAGCTCTTACGGTTGCAGCATCTGCCATCGAACCATCTTTTTCAACATAAGCGCCTGCTCCACGTGCGTCATTTTCTTCAAATCTTGCAAAAACTTCTTCAGCCCATGCAATCTGGTCTGGGGTTGGCGTGAATGCGGTATCTGCTATTGCTAGTTGGTCGGGGTGTATGCAGGCTCTTGAGTCAAAACCCAGCGCTGCGAGATCTTTGCAGGACTGGTTGAACTGATCAAGGTTTTTGTAATTGGCAGACACTGCCCCAACCACATCTCTTATTGAGTTTGCCTTGGCCGCAATTACTGTCTCTAATCGAACGGAGGCCATGGCGCGAGTGACAACTTCTGATTCCAAATCAATACCTAACTCTCCAGCAAGGTCGTATTCGCCCAGCTGCAGGTGAGTTATCCCCATGATTGAAAGGAGCTGCTGCCTTTTCACGTAACCCTTGGCGGTTTCCATGAGCACGCCAACCTGTTTGCCCGATTCGCTGATTTTTTTCACCAGGGCGATTAATTCGTTTGTTGGCTCTGCTTTGGGAATCCAGAAACCTGCAATGTTTGAAATCCCGCTGAGGCTAGCAAATTCTGATTCTGCTTGCGGAACCTGGTTCAGACGAACCCAGAGTTCGGTGGCTGTGAACATGTCCGCATTGGAAATTATATTTTCCAAAGCTGTCTGTTTTTGAGAAGGGGCAACACCGTCCTCCAGATCAAGGATTACCGCACCCAGTTTCAGCTTCAGTGCGCTGTTTATTTTTCGCTGACTGTCAGCCGGTACGTAGAGATAATGCTTATTTCTTCTCATATTTTTTTCCTAAAATGCATTATCTCTAGTGTAATGTATTAGGGGAATCGAGGATTAGAGTTCCTCGGGTTTTTCAAAGAGGAAAGGGCCGCTAAATGTTTCAAGCAGATGGCGTAAAAATAACCGTATTGGTTGAGAATCAGGTTGACATGCTGCTTCCGGATCAAGCGAGCCCATTGGGGACTGATGACCACTGTGTTACCCGCTGGGGACTGGTCGAGCACTTTGATAACAAATACCTTCCTCCGCAAGCCGAAAACGGCATTAGCTTCCTGATTGAGGCCTGGAGAGGCAGGCACACCACTCGCGTTTTATTTGATGTTGGTCTAACCGGAACGGTATTGCGACACAACATGGGAGTTTTCGGAATTGACCCGAACTCTATTGACCATGTTGCTATCTCTCACGGTCACCCAGATCACTTTGGAGGCATCCACGGCTTTTTCGACATGGTAGACAGAAAGATTCCGGTTGCCACCCACAGGGATGCGGAACTTGCCCGCTACGCAATGATGGGCGATGGGCGAATGTCCAGTGTTTACAACTCCGCTTTCACTTTTGAGCAAATCGAGCGCTCCGGTGGGGTTCCTGTCGTTACAGAGAGTTCGCTCGACCTTGGTTGGGGTATTCACACAACCGGCGAGATTGAAAGAAATGTTCCATTCGAGGCAGCAGCTCCTCCTTTTGTTCCGGGTAACCCTGGTTTGTATCAGGTGGGGCACGACGGCAAGCTTCGTCGTGATGAAGTCATGGATGAAAACGGCTTGGTCATTGACGTCAAAGACGTTGGGTTGATTGTTTTGACAGGCTGCGCACACGCAGGAGTTGTGAACACCATCAAGCAGTCACACAAGATTGTTGGCGAGAAGCCAGTGAGAGCGGTTATGGGAGGTTTCCACCTTGGATTCCCAACCACACCAGCAGAAAATGTTGGGCTAACCGTTGATGCTCTGAAAGAGCTGGATGTGCAAACAATCATGCCCATGCACTGCTCTGGCAACCGCACTCACGCTCACCTTGCCCACGATGATCACTATGTGCAGCCAGCAGTTGGAACGGTTTTGCACTTCGGAACAGCACAGCCCTAGGCCGCAATTGAGAAAAGCTCTGGAGGGTATTCGAGTTGTCGCGGTAGAGCATGCCGTGGCAGCGCCGCTTTGCTCGCGCCACCTTTCAGAAATGGGTGCCGAGGTCATCAAAATTGAAAGACCTCAGGGCGGGGATTTCGCTCGTTCCTATGACGATTACGTGAACGGTGAAGCCAGCCATTTCTCATGGTTGAATCACGGCAAAAAAAGTCTCACTCTGGATCTCAAATCAGATGCAGGTTGGGAGAAATTTCTTGGACTGTTGCAGGGTGCGGATGTTTTGATTTCAAACCTTGCTCCAGGTGCACTCGAGAGAATCATGCCGGATGAGATCATGAATGAAATCCCGCAACTCATCCGCTGTCACATTTCCGGTTACGGGCCAACTGGACCTTACGCGAACAGAAAGGCCTACGACCTTTTGGTCCAGGGAGAGACCGGTGTTATTGCTTCGACAGGAACTGAAGAGCAAAAGGCGAGGCCAGGAGTTTCGGTCGCTGATCTGGCGGGTGGCATTTATGCCCTGGGAGCCATAAACGCTGCTTTATTTGAGAGAACTAAAACGGGTAAGGGGCAAAGAATCGACATCTCTTTGTTTGATGCCCTAACCGAATGGATGAGCCCTTTGTTGTTGGCTCAGAAATACAGTGGCCAAACGCCTCCTCCCGCAGGCCGAGGACACGCGTCGATAACTCCCTATGGTCCTTATCAAACAAAGGATGGCAAAGAGGTTCAGATCGCAGTTCAAAATGATGGACAGTGGGTCAGGCTCTGCAGGGATGTTTTGGAGCGCGAGGATCTGGCTACCGATCAATCACTTGCCGATAACTCTTCACGCTTGGAAAGAAGAGAATACGTTGAATCAGAGACAACAAAGAGCTTTTTGAATTTTGATTTAGACACCGTGATAAGAAGACTAGGCGAATTCGATGTTCCCTACGGAATCATGCGCGATGTGCCAGAGGTGGTTGAGCACCCTCAGCTTTTGGAGAGAGACAGATGGGTTGAGGTAAGAGGCCAAGCTGGAAAAGAGTTTGAAGTCTTACTACCTCCGTTTTTGTCCTCCGCCGAAGGAATGGAGCACAGAAAAGTTCCCTCACTGGGAGAGCATTCAACTCAGTTTTAGTTAGCGTCGTTATCTAAAGCGAAAATATCATGAACCGGCTTACCGCTCAGGTGCTCGCCAAGACTCAAAAAACTCTGCCTCAGGTGATTTTTTGTTGCGGTATCGACCATCTCTAGATCGCCATTTCGAACTGCTTCCAGCATCACCCTGTGCTCGCTTTTGGACTCACCTGGCCTGTGTTTGATGACCATCAATAAATCCCATGGCCACTTTTGCCAAAGCTGTTCGATTTGGTCGGCAATTGAGTCGTTTCCACAGGAGTCATAAAACAAGAAGTGAAATTGCCTGTTTAGTTCTGGAACTGAGACAACTTCGGTCTCATCATGTGATTCCATTCGACTGAGAAGCTCATCTGCTTTTTCCAGTTCAATTGGTGAAATTCTTCTGGCGGCTCGCTGCATTGCATAGGGCTCGGTGAGCATTCTTTGAACATAAACGGTTTTTACTGACTCGAAATTGGCGTCCGCAACACTCACCCCGCGGTTAGGCTCCCCAACTAGCAAACCCTCTGCTTCTAGAAGAACTAGCGCTTCTCTCACGGGTGTGATGCTGGTGTTGAACATCTCTGCCAAGACATCTTGCTGAATTCGGCTACCGCGAAGCAGTTCGCCGTCGCGGATTTTACGCCTAAGTTCGGCGACAATCTTGTCTCTTTTGGTCACGATGCAATCTTAGGAGAATGCATTCTTAACGACAATAATATTTTCTAGCTAATCACTATCAAGTAGGCGATGTAGGCGACATAAAGAAGGCTTAGAACCCCTCCTTCAATCCTGTTAATCTTCTTTCCAAGAATAAACACTGGAATCATCAACAGGTTTGCTGCCAAGAATGACCACATCGAGAAGGTGTTGGTGCTGTCCAGCAACGCAATCCCGCCCGGTGCAATGATTGCAGCCACTGAAGCAACCAGAGAGACGTTGAAAATTACACTCCCCAGCAAGTTTCCAATTGCCAGATCTCTTTGGTTTCTAATTCCAGCGATCACTGATGTCACTAGCTCCGGAGCACTGGTTCCAAGAGCAACTATTGTGAGTCCAATCACTGCCTCGCTGACTCCAAGAGCTGTTGCAATCTCAACCGCTCCCGTCACCATC
>CAJXMQ010000019.1 GCA_913056225.1 uncultured Micrococcales bacterium
GGTATGGTGTAATTGGCAACACGGATGATTCTGGTTCATTTGTTCTTGGTTCGAGTCCAGGTACCCCAGCAAGGAAATAATGCTTGAAAATTTTGCAACTTGGTTCTTAGTTGTCTGCTTTTTAGTGCTGGCGGTCTTTCAAATGGCACTCAGTCTCAATCTTTCGATGGGCAAGCTTGCATTCGGCGGGGAATATCTAGGCAACCTTTCAAGCAAGTACAGAGCAATCAGCATTGCAGGTGCCGTTGCTGCATTAGCTCTGGCAGGTCACTACTTGGCAGAAGCCGGGGTTTTTGAGAGCTTGCTTCAGCAAGATGGCAGAAACACGGCCAACTGGGCGTTTTTTATAGCCTTGTTCACCGCAGCACTCGTCAGCTATCTTCCTCGATTCAAATCAGATAGGGCGCTCTGGGGCCCAATCGCTATTGGCATGACGGCAAGCGCGCTAATAGTCGCTTTATAAATCCCAGCTCTGTCCGGGGCTTAGATATCTAAATTCACCACCGTTGGACTCTGCCACCTGTTGGATTCTTGAGTTTTGCAATTGGTGCCCAATTTCACTCAGCAGTGCGTTATGGGTTGGGAACACTCTTTTGGGCTTTGTCAGGTTCAAGAAATCAATCACATCAGCAATTTTTAGCCACGGAGCACTCGAGGGGATGGCTAAGACGTCAACCTCATAATCACAAGGTGTGTAGCTATCTCCTGGGTAGTAAAGACTGCGGTTAACCATCACCGCCGTGTTTTGAACCAGCGGTATGGACCTGTGAATTTCTTGATGCAGGTCTCCAAAAAATTCTAATTCGAAGCCTTCAACCCGATGCAAATCCCCGTGATAAACCACTTCAACATCTATACCTTCTAGTTTCTTTGCAACTTCGGAGGTGGAGAAGATTCTCATTTTTGGGTTTAGCTCCAGTAGCTCTGCAATTTTTGATTGATCGCAATGATCGTCATGAAGGTGGGTAATGACGGTTGCTTCTGCCACAGCGGGTTTGAAGTCTTCGCTGAAGTTACCCGGGTCAATCCAGATGGACTTACCGTTGTGCTCCAGCTTCAAACAAGCGTGACTAAATTTTGTAATCTTCATGATTTCTCTCCAATCACAGTCTAAATTTATTGGGATTGATTGGAGCGAGGATGCTGGGATTAGTTATTAATCCAAATGCCGGTGGTTCGGTAAAAAGAGCCTCCGCTCAGACAATTAGTTACCTGGATGCTCATTCCATTGGCTACAAGATTCTTTCGGCGGATAGCCCAGAGCAAATGCAGGCAAATCTAATCAAGGCACAGCCAAGCAGGATAGTAGCCATTGGCGGCGATGGAACCTTGCAATCGGTTTTGAGTTACGTGGTTGACAAGCAGGCTGAATTGATTGCCATTCCTGCTGGAAGTGGTAACGATGCAGCCAGAAAACTTGGACTGACATCAAAAAAGATTTCTGAAATATTGCACCAGGGACTCAAATTAGAAAAGTTTCAGCAAGTTGACGCTATTTCGGTTCAAACCAATTTGGGCAAATTTGCCACCATCGGCACCCTGTCTGCAGGTCTTGACTCGTTTGTGAACAAAAAAGCCAATGAGTTCAACTTTGGCGGTTTTTTGAAATATCCGATAGCACTTCTGAATCAACTTCCCAGTTTTAGAGCAGTTGATTACGAGTTGATCATCAACGGCAATTCCGAAACATTCTCAGGGATGCTCTGCTCGCTTACAAATTCTGGCATCTTTGGAGGAGGCATGAAGATAGTCCCTCAATCAAAACTGAGTGATTCGACTTTGGAGCTATTCAAAGTTTCTACTATTTCAAAACCTGAGTTACTGACTGTTTTCCCAAGGGTTTATTTGGGAACCCACCTGACTCACCCTGCAGTTTCGGTGCAAACACTAAAATCACTGCAATTGAATGCCGATGTAGACATATACGCAGATGGAGAGCCCTTGGGCTTTGGTGGATATCAAGCAGAGTTACTCGGTGGAGTTCTGAAAGTGGCAATCTAAGCTTTGCAATGAGCTAAAAATTGTGGAATACTTTCCTAGTTCT
Source organism: uncultured Micrococcales bacterium (assembly GCA_913056225.1). Lineage (GTDB taxonomy): Bacteria > Actinomycetota > Actinomycetes > Actinomycetales > Microbacteriaceae > CAJXVY01. Next base: position 2,045 of record CAJXMQ010000019.1, read on the forward strand.
CGGCCCCATCGTTTAGCGGCCTAGGACGCCGCCCTCTCACGGCGGTAGCGCGGGTTCAAATCCCGCTGGGGTCACTAAACTCGCTCTCAACGCCAAAAGCTTGGGAGCGAGTTTTTTATTTTTGCCAGCGAGCAGAGAAGCTGGTTGCAATCACTATCATCACAACCGGAATGAAGGCAGCGGCATTAAGGCCACCAAATGTGAAGTTCACCAAAATCACTCCTGCAATTGCTCCACCAAAGGCTCCCGCAAGGTTCATCAGGGTGTCGCTGAATCCTTGAACCTTGGTTCTTTCTCCAGTTGGAACAACTTCACTAATCAGCGCCGAGGCTGCCACGGTTGCTGCGGACCAACCAAGCCCTAAAAAGAAAAGACCAATAAAGACCAGCCAGTAATCACTTTGGCCAAATCCAGAAATTATCAGAGAAATCAAAAAGATTAGCTGGCCAAGCAGGACTGTTTTTACAGTGCCCACCTTGTCACTCATGATTCCAAAAACTGGCGCGAAGGCATACATGCCTGCGATGTGCATGCTGATTGTGAAGCCAACAGCAGTTAGGTCACTGCCTGAGGAGTGCAAGTGAACCGGGGTCATGCTCATCACAGACACCATCACCATGTGACTCAAGGCAATGGCCATAACCGCATAACCAGCCATTGGGTATTTTCTAATTACCTCTAAGGCAGCTTTGAAATTAACTGATTTCCCACTTGGCTCGATGCCTGCTTCTTTTCGGGCAACTATTAGAGGATCTGGCTTTAGTCCAAACCAGAAAATTGATGTTGAGATTAATTGAGCCATCACCGTGAAGGCAAAAGGGCCTGTGAGTTCAGGCATTCCAACCAAAGAACCAAACCACTCTCCGGGACCGAACATGTTTGGCCCGACCACGGCTCCAACAGTGGTTGCCCACACAACTATCGATAGATCCCGACCGGTTGATCTTTTGCATGGAAGGTCGGTTGCCGCAAACCTTGCTTGCAATTGAACGGCGGTTGCTGAACCTAATAAAAATAAGGAGAGCATTAAAGTGAAAGGATTTTCAATAGCGGCACTTATGACGATTAAGACAGCCCCAGAAATGGCCAGTGCGGCACCTGTGGCCAGGGCAATTCTGCGACCATATTTGCCCGCAAGATTTGCAAGTGGCATGGCCCAAACCGCGGCACCAAGTGTTGCCAGTGTCGCCGCCAAACCACTGAGCTCAGCACCAATGATTTCAGCCGCTAGCAGGGCTCCAACGGATAAGGTTGCACCTAAACCAAAGCCCCCCATCATCTGACCTGCGGCGAGTACCCTTACAGTGCGCTTCTGCAGTTGTTCGAACGGGAAGTCACTCTGACGATTTATTGTTGGAGCAGTAGCCATCCACGCAGAATAACACTGCGGTAAAATAGGGAAGCTCTAATAAGTGAGGAACATTTGGCTGAGAAACTAACTCTTGCGGAGAAACTCTGGAGAGACCACCTGGTTGTCAAGGGTGAGGACGGTGCGCCTGATCTGATTTATATCGATCTGCACCTTATTCACGAAGTGACCTCACCGCAGGCTTTTGATGGCCTGAGGCTTGAAGGGCGCGACATTCGCAGGCGAGATCTCACAATCGCCACTGAGGACCACAACACGCCAACCAAAGACATTCACCTGCCTATTGCCGAGCCAACAAGTGCGAAGCAAGTTCAGGCACTTAGGGATAACACCGAAGAATACGGCGTAAGAATTCACTCTCTGGGAGACAAAAACCAGGGAATAGTGCACGTTGTCGGCCCGCAGCTGGGCCTCACCATGCCTGGAATCACAGTTGTTTGTGGTGACAGTCACACCTCCACTCATGGAGCCTTCGGAGCTCTTGCCATGGGAATTGGAACCAGTGAAGTAGAACACGTCTTGGCAACTCAGACTTTGCCTCTCGCTCCGTTCAAGACAATGGCGATCAATGTCGAGGGAAGCCTTCGTCCAGGTGTGAGTGCGAAGGACATCATTTTGGCAATCATCGCAAAAATCGGCACTGGTGGTGGACAGGGATATGTCCTGGAATACCGAGGCAGCGCAATCAGGGAGCTTTCAATGGAAGGCCGAATGACGATATGCAACATGTCGATTGAAGCTGGTGCGAGAGCTGGAATGGTGGCTCCTGACCAGATCACCTTCGACTATCTAAAAGGAAGGCCACACGCTCCCGAGGGCAAAGACTGGGATGAGGCGATGGAATATTGGAAAACTCTGCAAACCGATGAAGGTGCAGAGTTTGATAAAGAGATTTACATCGATGCGGACGAACTTGATCCATTTGTAACCTGGGGCACAAATCCGGGCCAAGGAGTTTCGCTGCTAGGCGAAGTTCCCTCACCAGACTCTTTTGATCTGGCTTCAGATCAGGAGAGTGCAGAAAAGGCCCTGCAATACATGGATCTTGTGCCGGGAACAAAGATGAAAGACATCCGAGTTGACACCGTTTTCTTGGGCTCCTGCACAAATTCCAGAATAGAAGACCTTCGAGCTGCAGCCAATCTGGTCAAGGGAAAGAAATTAGCCGAAGGGCTAACCATGATGGTGGTGCCAGGGTCTCAAAAGGTTCGAATTGAGGCTGAGTCTGAAGGGTTAGACAAAATCTTCAAAGACTTTGGTGCTGAGTGGCGATTCGCTGGTTGTTCAGCATGCCTGGGCATGAACCCTGACAAGGTGGGAGAGTTCAAGCGAGCTGCTAGCACCTCAAACAGAAACTTCGTGGGTAGACAGGGAAAAAATGCCCGCACCCACTTGGTGAGCCCAGTTGTGGCAGCAGCCACCGCCATCCGAGGAACCCTGAGCGCACCGAGCGATTTGGAGGATTGAGTTTTGGAAAAGATATCGAATTTCAACGGAGTTGGCGTCCCATTCCGATACAGCAATGTGGACACCGATCAAATCATCCCAGCGATTTACCTAAAGCGAATTGCGAAAACCGGTTACGAGGACGGTCTATTTTCAACTTTGCGACAAGATCCTGATTTTGTCTTGAATCAACCCGAGTATAAAAACGCCCAGGTTTTGGTAGCGGGCAGTGATTTCGGAACCGGTTCTTCCAGGGAGCATGCGGTTTGGGCATTGCGCGATTATGGATTTAAGGCTGTGTTCTCCCCGAAATTCGCTGATATTTTCAGAAGTAACTGCGGAAAACAGGGAGTTATTGCGGGAGTGATTTCCAATGCAGACACAGTCAAACTTTGGGAAAAAATGGAGTCAGAGCCAGGGATTGAGCTGGAAGTTGACCTGCCTTCGCAAGTTGTTCGATGCGGTGAGTTGGAGATTAATTTCGATATTGACGAATACACTAAGTGGCGTCTCTCTGAAGGGCTAGACGATATTGGAATAACCCTTCAGAATGAAGACAAGATTGAGGAATTCGAATCCCGTCGAGCGGCTTGGAGACCCAAGACCCTCCCGGTAAAAGGAGACTAATGGGTCAGCTGGTCATCAACGGGGGTAAACCACTCAAGGGTCGAGTGGATCTTCGTGGAGCTAAAAACTTGGTGACCAAGGCCATGGTGGCCTCTTTGTTAGCCGACTCAACAAGTGTTCTAAAAGATGTTCCGCACATTCGGGATGTTGAGGTTGTTTCTGGTTTATTGAGCCTGCACGGGGTAAAGGTTACCCACGACGAAGACGGTGTGATGACCATGGACACCTCTGCTGTGAAGCAAGCGAGAGTTGTTGACATTGATGCTCACGCCGGATCGTCAAGAATTCCGATTTTGTTCTGTGGCCCACTTCTACACCAGCTTGGTGAGGCCTTTATCCCACAACTTGGTGGTTGCCAGATAGGCGACAGACCGATTGATTTCCACCTGGATGTGCTTAGAGCGTTTGGTGCAACCGTGGAAAAACAAATTGACGGTATCCGATTGAGTGCTCCCAACGGGTTGACCGGAGCAAAGATTGAACTTCCCTATCCAAGTGTTGGCGCTACCGAGCAGGTGCTGTTGAGTGCAACCAGAGCAAAGGGAATCACAGAACTCACCGGGGCAGCCGTAGAGCCTGAAATCATTGACTTGATTGCCATTTTGCAAAAAATGGGAGCGATCATCTCTGTGGACACTGATCGAGTAATCCGCATTGAGGGTGTTGAGAAAATGCAAGGCTATAGTCACCGAGCCCTGTTTGACAGAAACGAAGCTGCTAGCTGGGCTGCGGCAGCATTGGCTACCGGTGGGGATATTTTTGTGGGTGGCGCAGAGCAAACCAAGATGACCACATTTCTAAACGTCTTTAGGAAAATCGGCGGAGCTTTTGAAATTGAGGATGACGGCATTAGGTTTTTCCACCCAGGCGGCGAACTAAAGCCAGTTGTCATCGAAACAGATGTGCACCCAGGGTTTATGACTGATTGGCAGCAGCCACTGGTAGTTGCCCTCAGCCAGGCCAAGGGACTCTCGATTGTCCACGAAACTGTCTATGAAAACAGGTTCGGCTTTACTGATGCGTTGCGGAAAATGGGCGCAGAGGTCCAGATTTACCGAGAATGTCTTGGTGGTCACCCTTGCAGATTTGGAAGAAGAAATTTCTATCACTCAGCTGTGATTAGCGGACCAAGCAAACTGGTAGGGGCAGACATTGTGGTGCCAGACCTTCGAGGCGGGTTTTCTCACGTAGTTGCAGCCTTAGCAGCCGAGGGGAAGTCCACAGTTTCAAACATTGAGCTTATTAGTCGGGGATACGAGAAATTTCTAGACAAGCTAACCGCCTTGGGGGCCGACTATCAGGTCAGAGAAGATGTCCGAGCGTGAGCATAAGCTCCCGCAGATTTCAGGCAAGCGGGAGAAAAGCATCCCCTTAGTGCTAGCCGCACTAATTCTTGCTCCGCTGTTCAGGTTGTTTTTCAAAGTAGTGCCATCGGGGATGGAGAACCTTCCTAAATCAGGCGCTTATATCTTGGTCAGTAATCACACAAGCTATGCAGACCCGCTTGCGATGGCCTATTTTATTTATGTAAGGCTGAAAAGAGCCCCACACTTTCTGGCGAAGGAATCACTCTTTAGGTTGCCAATCGTGGGTAGTTGGCTTCCCCACCTGGGACAGGTTCCGATTTACAGACAGGGTCGATCCAATCAAGACTCATTGGCTGCCGCCAAGGCCTATTTGAATGCAGGCCACACCATCATCATGTTTCCCGAGGGCACTTTGACCAGGGATCCTGAATTATGGCCAATGCGTGGAAGAACCGGGGCTATCAGGCTGGCCATCGAAAGTGGTGTGCCAGTGTATCCAGTGGCTCACCACGGGGTGGAGAAGGTACTGCCTCGATACAGCAAAAAGTTTCTGCCATCACCATTCAAAAAAGTGTTTATCCAGGTTGGAAAGCAAATCGACCTAAGTGCTTATAAGCCAACTGATTCTCCACAGAAAATGGCACTGGCCACAGAGTTAGTGATGGATGCAATTACAGATGAGCTCAGAAAACTTCGCCCTGGAACTCCTCCTGAAAAAAGATGGGACCCCAAAGAATCTGGTCAGGCGAGTTATGGAAACTATAGAAAGAAACAGAAATGAAAGTTGCCGTGATTGGAGCTGGCAGCTGGGGAACCACTTTTGCCAAGGTTTTGGCAGATAGTGGAAATCAGGTAACCCTCTATTCCCGAAGATCAGAAATCGCCTCTGAGATCAATCAGCACAGAAGAAACTCTGACTATTTGCCAGGAATCAATCTTCCCGAGAGTGTCACCGCAACATCAGATCTTGAACAGGCCCTGTTGGGCGCTGAGCAGATTTACCTGGCGGTGCCATCAAATACACTCAGAGACTTTCTAAAGCAGGCTGAGGGGCTTTTGGGCGACGCTTTGCTAGTCAGTTTGATGAAGGGTTTGGAATCAGACACCCAGATGCGAATGAGCGAAGTGATTGCTCAGCAAAGCGGTATTGATCGCTCTCGAATTGTGGTGGTGAGTGGTCCAAACCTAGCTCTTGAAATCGCCCAGCAGCAACCAGCAGCCTCGGTGGCAGCCTGCTCGGACATCGACAATGCAATGTTGGTGGCAAAAGCGTCATCCAATGAATATTTCACTGTGTTTGCAAACCAAGACGTGATCGGCACTGAGCTGGGTGGAGTGTTGAAAAACCTGATTGCGCTCGCCCTGGGAATTGTTAGTGGTGTCGGCCACGGGCAGAACACCAAGGCCAGCATTCTGACCAGAGGGCTAAGTGAAATTACTAGGTTTGCCGTAGTGCTGGGCGCTGCCAGGAAAACCATGTACGGTTTGGCGGGATTGGGTGACTTGGTTGCGACTGGAGAATCATCACTTTCTCGAAATCACCGAGCCGGTGAGATGCTGGGTAAGGGTTATTCAAAACGTGAGGTTATGAAACTAATGAGCCAAACAGCCGAGGGACTTAACTCAGTAGGCCCAGTTTTAGCATTGGCGGAGGAGAAAAATCTCTCACTTCCAATCATTGAACAGCTGAATTTAGTAATCGAGGGCAAGATGCCCGTTCAGGATTTTGGCAATCAGCTAACCCATGAAACCGAAGAGGCGGAAATCGAATGAGGGTATTGGTAGTTTGTGGCGGAGAGTCTTCCGAGCACAGTGTCTCACTTTCCACCACTAGGGCAGTCCTAGATGCCATCGACCCAAGCCACGAGGTGATTCTGGTTGGGATTACCAAGGAAGGGAAACACATTCTTTTGCCCGCGGTTGGTGAATGGGAACTAACAGAATCTCCAGAACTAGAGGACAACGATTTAGAAATTTTGTGGCCACTCGGTGGTGGCGACCTGGCGTATTTTGAATACAGGGAACTGATTCCAATTGGTGAGATTGATGTTTGTTTGCCACTTCTACACGGAGACAATGGAGAAGACGGATCAATCCAGGGTCTTTTGCAGCTGAGCCACATTCCCTATGTCGGAAATGGAATCGCGGCCAGTGCCATTGCCATGGACAAAAAACTCACCAAAGACGTTTTGCGTCAGGCTGGAATCAGTGTCTGTGATGAAGTCGTGGTGAAGCACAATCAGTTTTTGGATAACCCTGAGGCAACCACCGAAGAAATTGTTCGGAACATCGAGTTTCCGGTTGTTGTGAAGCCAGCCAAAAGTGGTTCATCCGTGGGTGTCACCGTTGCCGAGGATCAATCCAGCCTCGTTCACGGATTGATTGAAGCGTTCAAGCAAGACACCAAGGTTTTGATTGAACCAAGGCTTGTTGGCAGAGAACTGGAAATAGCGGTGCTTGAAAATCTAGCGGGGGAGCCTGAAACCTCAATCGCAGGTGAGATTGTTTTGGGTGGTGGCGGGATATATGACTACAACGCCAAGTATCTTTCCGATGCCGCAACTTTGAAAGTTCCCGCTGATTTATCCGAAGCGGAGCTAAATCAGATGAAGGGGATAGCCGCCAAGGCATTCAGCGCTCTTGGCTGCGAGGGTTTGGCAAGAGTTGATTTTTTCCTAACCGAGCAGGGATGGTTTCTCAGTGAGGTGAATACGATGCCTGGGTTTACTCCAATTTCAATGTATCCCAAGCTTTGGAAAGAATCTGGTGTTGAATATCCAGAGCTAATTGCAAGACTGATTGAGCTGGCTATTCGATAACGGTGCAGAACTTGTCTGCCGGTATTGACCCCACTGCGGGGGCCAGTTCCTCCAAGGTGGTAATCCCGCTGGCGTTATCGGCATCGACGATTACCTCGGTGGCAGGCGTTCTTCCAAAGGTGACAAACCTGAAACTCGGTGCTTGGCTGTCATCCACTAGCCAGTCAATTCCGCCCGCAGTCACACAGGGTAATAAGCTCGCCTCCGTTGGCTCCAATCCGCAGCGGTAAATAATTGCTGTTGGATCACCCCAGGCAGCAGTTGCCTGAGCGTTTGTGTATTTGCGGTCATGAGGTCCGATTTGATCAGGAACTCGAACAGAGATTTCCGCGCAGGCTGGATCATTAGCATCTTCAGCTGCCTGAAGAGAAACTAACGGAGTGCACCCGGTTAAAAACAGAATTGGCAGAAGTAGCAAAATTTTCATTAGAAACAGGTTACCTTTGAAATCATGCCAACTATCTTCGAATTGGGTGAAAAGCAATCATTGAGAATTGCCCTAGCTGAGCTAAAACCGGCCGAAGCGGCAATCATCGGAAGCGGCGATGATGCCGCCCTGATGTTCAGTGATGACGGGAACTATTTAGTCAGCACCGACACCATGATTGAAGGCAATGACTTCAAATTTGAGTTTTCAACGGCTTACGATTTGGGCTGGAAGGCAATTGCCACTAATTATGCTGACATTGCCGCTATGGGTGGTGCTCCAACGGCTGCCGTGGTTGCAATGTGTGTTCCTGCCGAAACTGAAATCGAGTGGCTAAAACAATTTGTTAGTGGCTTGCAGCAAGCGGCGGATTATTTTGCTCCTGGGTCTGGAATTGTTGGTGGGGATTTGGCCACAGGTGAGCACGCGTTTATTTCTGTGACGGTTTTTGGAAACCTTGGCGGTAATGCGGCGGTTGTTCGCAGTGGTGCGAAGCTTGGTGATGGAGTTTATGTCGGTGGAACCCTGGGCCATGCAGCCTGTGGTCTGGATTTACTTAACCACCCAGACCAACAGTTTGCGAAAAGCTATAACCAGTTTGTTGACATCCAGTTGCGCCCAAACCCACCAATAGCACTGGGAATGCAGGCAAATCTTGCTGGAGCAACTGCAATGATGGACATAAGCGACGGTCTATCCTCCGATGCCACCAGGCTTGCTCAGGCGAGTGATCTGAGTATAGATATCGACAGCTCGCAACTGACTGGTTACGAGGCAGTTCTAGAACAGGCGGCTCAGTCCATTGCGACTGATGCTCGGCCCTGGGTATTGCACGGTGGAGAGGATCACTCTTTGCTTGCGACTTTCAGCGAGGGATCTGAAGTCCCGAGAGGTTTCAAGAAAATAGGCGTATGCAGAAAAGCTGATTTTCCTCTGTCGCTTGATGGAGTTCCAATTGAGCCATCTGGCTGGGATTCAGTAAAGGTTGTTTAGTGAAGCAGGCTGTTTAGGGTAACGCCAGCACCGTCTCTAGGCATTGCCTCCACAGCTCCGGTGGTGGAATTTCTTCTGAACAAAATATTGTCTTTCCCACTTAGCTCAATGGCCTTCACCTGTTGGGTCTCGCCATTCGCAATCAGGCTGAGCTTGGTGCCAGCGGTCAGGTAAAGACCAGCTTCCAAAACACAGTCGTTTCCAAGAGATATTCCAAGCCCACTGTTAGCACCCAGCAAGCTTCGCTCACCAACTGTGATCTTTTGCTTACCGCCTCCGCTGAGGGTTCCCATGATTGAAGCCCCACCGCCGATATCGCTACCATTTCCGATTACCACACCCTGGGAGATTCTTCCCTCAACCATTGAAGTCCCCAAAGTGCCAGCATTGAAATTGACAAATCCCTCGTGCATGACAACGGTTCCCGCAGCCAGGTGGGCGCCAAGACGAACTCTGGAAGCATCACCGATTCGAACCTTTTCGGGAACCACGTAATCCACCATTCTCGGGAATTTGTCCATGTTGATCGCAAAGATTCCACTTTGCCTAAACTCACCAAGTTTTGCTTGAAACACCTCAGTCAGGACGGGTCCCTGGTTGGTGAAAACAACATTTGGGAGGTTTGCAAACAATCCCTCCAGATTGATGGTGTTGGGTTGCACCATGCAGTGAGAGAGCAGGTGAAGCCTTAGGTAAGCATCGGAAACGCTTGTAACCGGCAAGGTTAGATCAATTTCAGTTCTAATTGACCGGGTGCCAGTTGCTAATAATTTGTCCTCACGTGCCAGTCCCTCGAGTTGGGGTGGAGCAAACCACTGGCTGTCGTCTTCTGGAGCGCTGCCAAGTTTCGGCTCTGGATACCAGGTGTCTAAAATCTCACCATTTTCATCAAAAGTGGCCAGTCCATGGCCCCAGGCCTGAGAGTCGATATATTCACTAGTCATAACTGCCATAACTTTACAGGCTACGCTTGAAATCATGAATTCTCTTGATCTTGAAAAGTCACTGGCAGAGCTGACCATAGATGTTTGCAACATTGAAAGCGTCAGTGGAAACGAAGCTGAGCTAGCAGATCAGGTTGAAAAAGCTCTGCAATTACCTCATTTGCAAGTTCATCGTGATGGCAATGCGGTAATTGCAAAGACTAACCTCGGAAGATCGAAAAGAATTATTCTGGCGGGTCACCTAGACACTGTTCCAGTCGCGGAAAACCTTCCTGCGAAGCTAATGCACTTTGAGCGCGAGCAAGTTGTTTGGGGGCGGGGCAGCGTTGACATGAAAGGGGGAGTGGCGGTTTTTTTGAAATTGGCCCGAGAACTGGTCACCCCAAAATACGACCTGACTTGGATTTTTTATGACCAAGAAGAAATTGAGAGCGAGAAAAACGGCCTAGGCAGGATTTTTAGGAATTCACCCGATTTGCTTCAGGCGGATTTTGCAATTTTAGGGGAGCCAAGTTCGGCTCAGCTAGAGGGTGGCTGCAATGGCACTATAAGAATTGAGATTTCAACCAAAGGCCAGAAGGCACACTCGGCGAGGCCCTGGATGGGTTCAAACGCCATTCACTCAATGGCCGAAGTGTTGCAAAAACTGACTGTTTATCAACCCGCGGAGATTGAAGTTGATGGGCTTGTCTATAAAGAAAGCCTGAATGCTGTCGGAATTGCAGGTGGAGTTGCGAACAACGTGATCCCAGATTGGGCAACACTGACGGTCAATTATCGATTTGCCCCAAACAAGACCGCAGCGGAGGCCATTGCCTTTTTAGAAAAATACTTTGAGGGAATGTCTTTCATTGTCACTGACCAGGCATCGGCCGCACGACCTGGTCTAGAGATGCCAGAGGTGCAAGAGTTTATTCAAGTGCTGGGAACTCAGCCAAGAGCCAAATACGGCTGGACAGATGTGGCCAGGTTCAGCGAGATGGGGATTCCTGCGGTGAATTTCGGCCCAGGAAACCCCTCAAAAGCCCACGCTGATGACGAGTCAGTCCCAGTTGGTCACCTGCAGGATTGCTACGAGTCGATCAACAGCTGGCTAAGCGGGGGTTAACATATCCACCCAAAGGTGGGATAATAAAAGGCTGTTGCAACTATAAGGAGTTTTCATGGCAGCGATGAAACCACGCACCGGTGACGGTCCAATGGAAGCCGAAC
>CAJXMQ010000020.1 GCA_913056225.1 uncultured Micrococcales bacterium
CCCTTTTTGGGGCTCATAACTAAAGTTGTTCTGACCAAAACCACCCTATTGGTTGCCTTTAGGGCCTCTTGTTCCCACTCGTAGGCAAGGTCAGATAAAAAGCCCTCACCCTTGCCGGAATCCTCATGCAGTAATTCATCGCCGCGGTCTCCATAGATTCCCTCGGCGGAACCTGAGACTAAGACCTCTGGGGGTTTTTTAGCCTGGTTGATTGCATCGACAAGTGTCTTGGTCGCATCCAACCTGGAGCTGATTAGTTCTTTTTTGTATTTCTTAGTCCATGGAATTTTGCCTGTTGGCGCTCCACCAAGGTTCACAACAGCATCAACCTCTTCCATGATGCCTGGTTGCAAATAGCCCCGATCTGGATACCACTCAACCTCGTCTTCTTTTGAGGGCTTGCGTCTAACTAGGCTCAGAGGTTCATGGCCCAAGTTGGTTAGCTGGGCTCGAAGCTCTGTTCCAACCAGGCCACTGGCTCCTGAAATCAAAATCTTCATAATTACTCCTTGCTGAGTATCAAGCCCTATTCGGGCTTATCGCTTCCCTGATCTTTGATAACAGCGATTGGCCCAGTCTCTGGAGAGGTAATTTCGCTGGGTGCGGGCAGGTACTTGATTGCAAGTAAAGCTGCTAGCAAGGTTCCGACTCCAAAGATCACACTCACCGCAAACGCTGCCACCGGGCTGATGACATCAACTGCAATTCCAGCCAGCGCACTTCCAATGCTGATGCCAACCAGTTGGCCGGTTGTTTGCCAACCATAAGCTTCTGCAATCTCTGAGGGCTTGGTACCTCCCGAAATGGTTAGCGCCATGATGCCAAGCGTTGGGGCAACTCCGATTCCTGCGATAAACAGAGATAGCCCAACCCAGTAGGGGTTGTAGGGGAAGACCAGCATCATTGAAAACCCGAGCAGCACCAGTGCAATCAACCAGCTGAGTGCGTATTTGGAATTAGCTCTGCCTCCAATAAACACCCCTCCCAATACACTTCCAATCGAGAAAACAGCAATTAGCAGTCCCGCAATCGCCTCTTCAAAGATGGCAACCGCTCCAACCTCTAATCCAGCAAACGAGCCGATGAACAATAACCCCATGAAGGTCATGATTGAAACAATGCGGTTTTTCAACACCTTGCCATAGGCATCTGTGGTTCTTGGGATCTTGGTTGACCCCACCTCTTTATTGGCAATAAACCAGATTGAACCCGTCGCTTGGATAACCGCGATTGTGATCAGAATTGGAAGATTCCCAAACTGAGCCGCGATCAAAGTAATTACCACCGGTCCAACCACCCAGATGATTTCTTGGGCTGTTGCATCAAGGCTAAATAGCCTTCCCAGCAGTTTTTTTGGAGTGATGCCCGGATAGATGGTTCTGGCAGCGGTCTGGATTGGTGGTTGGGTTAGACCAATCATCAAACCCAGCAAAACAAGCCAGAGTGGCTCGGGCGGAACAAAGGCCATGGAGATAACCGCAATCACATTGAGAAAACTTGTGGTTCCAAGAATTGTTCTGATTCCAACAATTGCCATCCAACGAGAGAGAGCAGGTCCTGCAACGCTGATTCCCAGAGTTGCGGCGCCAACTGTAATGCCGGCTATTGCATAGGAAGATGTTTGATTTTCAACAAAGATGATGAGCCCAAGACTGAGCATTCCTCCCGGTAATCGCGCATATAGCTGCGATAAGACAATTCTTAGTACCCCTGGAACTTTGAGAAGTGTGGAGAACCCTTTCAATCAGACCTCGTGACGCTAGCGGGGGACATAAGCTTGGAATCATGCTCTTTGTCACTGCAACCCCAATAGGCAATCTTAGCGATGCATCAGAGAGACTTCGAACCGTTTTGGGGGACGCTGAACTAATTGCTGCGGAGGACACCAGAAAGCTTCGTCAGCTGGCTTCTGGCATTGGCGTGAAGATAAAGGCAAAGGTCATTTCCCTGAATGATTCCAATGAGCGCGAGCAGGTAGAGTCCATCGCTCACCAAGCAAAGACCATGAATGTTGTGTTGGTTAGTGATGCAGGGATGCCAACCATTTCTGATCCCGGTTACAACCTCGTAAAGCAGTGCCATCAACAGGGCGTTGAGGTAATCAGCATTGCAGGCCCCAGTGCAGTTGTTTCAGCACTGAGTGTTAGTGGCCTAGCAACCGACAGGTTTTGCTTTGAAGGCTTCATCCCAAAAAAGCATGCCGAAAAAACCAAGTTTTTTGAAAACCTAGTAGACCAGCCAAGAACCATGGTGTTTTTTGAAACAGCCCCAAGAATGGTTGATTCACTTGAGGTCGCAGCTGAGGTTCTGGGTGATCGTGAGGCAAGTGTTTCTCGGGAGCTAACCAAAATGTTTGAAGAAACAATCACCGGCAAGCTTTCTGAAATTGCCGAGGAGATCGCCCAAAACCCGAGAGGGGAAATGGTTTTAGTAATTGCTGGAAACCAAGCGAATGAGATTGATTACGAACAACTGGTAACAAAAGTAATACAGCTGGTTGATGCTGGGATGGGGCTAAAACAGGCGGCTCAAGAGGTCAGTGAGAATTTCGGGGGCTCCAAGCGGGAGCTTTATCAACGGGCATTGGCTGAGAAAAAGTAAGATTGCACACGTGTCAGAAAAAACCTTTTATGCAACCACGCCAATTTTCTATGTGAACGACGCTCCACACATCGGTCACGCCTATACGGAGGTGGCGGCAGACGTGCTTACCCGTTGGCATCGTCAGCGTGGCCAGGACGCCTATCTACTAACGGGAACTGACGAGCATGGTGAAAAGGTTTTGAGAACCGCTATTGCTAACCAGACTGACGCTCAAGACTGGACCGACAACCTGGTGAATGGTTCATGGTTGCCACTTTTGGAAACCATTGACATCAACAACCAAGACTTTATCCGCACCACCGAACCCCGGCACAAGAAAGCCGTTCAGAAGTTTTTGCAAAAGCTCTATGACGATGGATTTATTTACCAGGGAAGCTATCAGGGGAATTACTGCGTTGGTTGCGAGGAATATAAAGCGGATGCTGACTTAGTTGATGGCGAGGGTGAGTATGCGGATCAACAGGTTTGTGCGATTCACTCGAAACCAGTTGAGACGCTCAATGAAACCAATTATTTTTTCAAGCTCAGCGAATTTCAAAAGCCACTTCTAGATCTATACAAAGCCCAGCCTGAGTTTGTTCAACCAGACAGTGCCAAAAACGAGGTCGTTTCTTTTGTGTCAAGAGGCTTGGATGACCTGTCGATTTCTAGGTCAAAAGAGAAGTTTGACTGGGGTGTTGACATCCCCTGGGACGAGTCTCACGTCACCTACGTTTGGTTTGATGCGCTGCTGAACTACATAACGGCTTTGGGTTACGGCGAAGATGAAGAGCTATTGAATAAGTATTGGCCGGCAAATGTTCAGGTGGTTGGTAAAGACATTCTTCGCTTTCACGCAGTTATTTGGCCTGCCATGCTGATGGCCGCAGGACTGCAACCTCCCAAGCAGGTGTTTGGTCACGGCTGGTTGCTGGTTGGTGGCGAGAAAATGTCTAAATCTAAGCTAACCGGCATTGCTCCCGAGCAAATCACCGATGTCTTTGGCTCTGATGCCTTCCGCTATTACTTCATGAGAGCAATTTCTTTTGGCTCAGACGGTTCTTTTAGTTGGGAAGATCTCTCTGCGCGCTATCAGGCAGAACTGGCCAATGGCTTTGGAAACTTGGGCAGTCGAGTGGTGAGCATGGTGGATAAATATTTTGACTCCACCCTGCCTGAGCCCAGTGAGTATCAAGAGCCAGACAAGCAGTTGATTGCAATTGCTCAGGCTGCAGCCCTGAATGCAGACAGAGCAATGGACAAGGGCGCAATCCATGAGGCGATCAGTTCGATTTGGACGCTGGTGGATGAACTGAATAACTACATCACCGTCCAAGAACCTTGGAAAGTTGCCAAGGATGAGTCTCAGAGAGAAAGATTAGGAACGATCCTGTATTGCTCAGCCGAGGGACTCAGAATTTTGTCTGTTCTGTTGGTTTCAGTTACCCCCAAGGCCTGTCAAAAATTATTTGCTTCAATCTGGCCGGGTAAAGACATCTCTGAGCAGACCATTGCTGATGCTGCTCAGTGGGGCGGGTTGCCAGCGGGAACCAAGTTTGAATCTCTGGAAAGTCTCTTTCCGAGAATTGAGCAGGAATGAATGACCCGATAAGAACTAGGAAACAACCCAAGCCTCGAGAATACCCAGAGCTACCGGAGAGGCTGTTGGTAGGCACCTATGACAACCACACGCACTTAGAGATTGCAGATAGCGATAACCCACTCAGTGTTGAAAAACACATTGAACTTATGAAAAAAGCTGGGATGCTTGGCGCGGTTCAGGTTGGCGTCACTCTGGAAAGCTCCCACTGGTCAGCCGAGGTTGCGGCTCAATACGATGAACTATTGGCAGCAGTTGCATTGCATCCAAATGAGGCGCCGTTGTATGAAACCACGGCAAAACTAGAGCAGGCTGTCAGTGAGATTGCACAGCTTGCAACCCAACCAAGAGTTCGAGCGATTGGTGAGACCGGTTTGGATTTTTTCAGAACCGAGGGGGATGAAAACATTCAGTTGCAGCAACAAAGCTTTGAATGGCACATCGAGATAGCCAAGCAAAACAACATTGCCATGCAGATTCACGACCGTGATGCCCACAGTCAGGTGGTTAGCACCCTGAAGCGTGTTGGAGCACCAGAGAGAACTGTCTTCCACTGCTATTCGGGTGATGTTGAACTTGCAAAAATCTGCAATGAAAACGGTTGGTATATGTCCTTTGCTGGAAACGTTTCATTCAAGAAAAACACTCACTTGCAAGATTCTTTCCTGGTGGCCGACCCATCACTTGTATTGATTGAAACCGATGCACCGTTTTTAGCTCCAGAACCGATCCGCGGAAGACCCAACGCTCCTTATCTTGTTCCTCACACCCTTCGCTACCTGGCTTCCATTTCCGAGGTAGAGGTTTCAACTCTTGCTGAGAAGATAAACCAGAACACCGTGGATGTTTATGGATCATGGGGTGAATAGTTGAGCCTTTTGGGTGCAGCTGAAATTAGACAGCTAGCGGAGAAGTTGGATATTCGGCCAACTAAAAAACTGGGTCAGAATTTTGTGATTGACCCAAACACCATTCGCAAAATTGTCAGCAAGGCAAATCTAAATGCTGATGACGTGGTGGTTGAGATCGGTCCGGGTCTGGGTTCGCTAACGCTTGGATTATTTGAACAGGTTCAAAAGGTCATTGCAGTTGAAATTGACTCTCGACTGGCTGAGAAGTTACCTGAAACTATCCAAAATCACACTGAGGGCAAAACCCTTGAGGTGATAAACGCTGATGCCCTGAAGGTTACAGAGCTTGATAACCCCTCAGCTCTGGTTGCCAACCTCCCTTACAACATCTCTGTGCCGGTGTTATTGCATTTCTTGGAGCTCTTTCCCAGCATTCAGAAGGGATTAGTTTTGGTTCAGTCCGAGGTTGCCAAAAGATTGGTGGCCAAAGAAGGCGATGAACTTTACGGAATCCCAAGTTTGAAATTGCGCTGGTGGGCTGATGCAAGACTGGCGGGGATGGTTTCAAGGAAAATATTCTGGCCGGTTCCCAATGTTGATAGTGAGCTGGTTTATTTCCAGAGAGCTGAAAATCATGGGGATCGAGCCCGAGTGTTTGAGTTAGTTGATAAATCTTTTGCAACCAGGAGGAAATCGCTTGCTGCCTCCTTGAAGGAAAGTTTTCATAGACCCGTTTCGGAAGTTTTGGAGGGGACCGGCATAAGCCCGACCGCCAGACCGGAACAGCTCTCACTGAGTGATTTTCAGATTCTCGCTAGGCTGGAAAAATGATTTCTGCCAGTGCTCCGGGAAAACTAAACCTGTTTTTCTCCGTTGGTCGAGTTCGAGACGATGGCTATCACGATGTGTTCAGTATTTATCAGGCGATAAGCTTGCGCGACACCGTCAGCATTCGGATAGCGAGTGAAAACAAACTCAACCTGACTGGCACATTGAATCAAAAGCAGCTGGCAATGGTGCCAGTGGATGAGAGCAATATCTGCTTCCAAACAGCCAGAGAGTTTTTTATTACCTCTGGATTAGAGCCAGTTGCCCTTGAGATCAACATTGAAAAACACATTCCTGTTGCTGCCGGATTGGCTGGCGGCAGTGCTGATGCAGCGGCAACTTTGGTGGCCTTGCAAGCGATGTTCGAAACTGATTTGGATCTATCCGACATCGGTTCCCGGATTGGGGCAGATGTTCCTTTTTCACTGCTCGGCGGGACCGCTATTGGGTCTGATAGTGGTGTGAACCTAGAGCCAATTGACGCAACCGAGGTTGAATACCTCATTGCCTACCCGAATTCTGGCATCTCTACAAAGCAGTCTTTTCATCTGCTTGATGAACTCAGAGCTGATCAGCAAGAGATTCAGCTGACTTTGCCCGGCAGTGATTTTTATGAAGACCTCAGAATGGGAGAGTGCCCAATCCAACTTGGGCAGAATGATTTGGCACTACCAGCACTTTCGTTTATGCCACAGCTACAAACCTTGCTTGATTTGGATGGATTTGTCAGTGGTAGTGGCCCGAGTGTTTATTTCTGGGAACCAGATGCAACCCTGATCAGTCAGCTTGAAGAAAGCTCTTCCAGCTGGGTGTTGGTTAGTGGTAATCAACCGGGTGCAAGGCTGGAAACTGCATGAGTCACCTAATTGGTGCTGAAAACATCTCCCTTGATTACCCAACTAAAACTCTCTTTGAAAACCTGACGGTAGGCATAGCCAATGGAGATCGAATTGGAATTGTCGGAAGAAACGGTGATGGCAAGTCAACCCTTCTATCAATTCTTGCCTCCAAAATAACTCCCGACAGCGGTCAGGTGACCGTTAGGTCCAACACCCGCATTGGGTTTATGGATCAAAGGGATGACATCTATTTGGAATCCTCTGTGAAAGAGGTTGTGATTGGTGACATGGCTGAGTTCGAATGGGCCGGAGACCCAAAGATCAGAGATGTTATCGATGGTTTGATATCTGACATTGATTTTGATGCCGCCATGAACAGGCTCTCGGGTGGACAGCGCCGAAGGGTGAATCTTGCAAAGTTACTGATCGGTGACTGGGACGTGTTGATGTTGGATGAGCCCACTAACCATCTTGACCTGGATGCTGTTTATTGGCTGAGTAATCATTTGAACAACCGCTGGTCAAAATCCCAGGGCGGGATGCTGGTAGTCACCCACGACAGGTGGTTTTTGGACGAGGTGTGTAATCAGACCTGGGAGGTTCACCCGGGGGGATTGGATAGCTTTGAGGGTGGCTATGCTGCATATATTTTGCAAAGAGCTGAGCGAGACAGACAGGCCGCGACCACTGAGGCAAAAAGACAGAACCTAGTGAAAAAAGAGCTTGCTTGGCTTAGGCGTGGGCCCCCCGCTAGAACCAGCAAGCCAAAGTTCAGAATTGATGCTGCGAATGAGCTAATCGAGAATGAACCACCTCCACGAGACCAGTTGGAGCTTAAGAAATTAGCCACAACTCGCCTGGGCAAGGATGTCATCGAGATTGAAAATCTGAGCTTTAGAGATATTTTTTCCGATATTGAGTTGATTTTGGGTGCTGGAGATCGAATTGGTCTGCTGGGGGCAAACGGTTCTGGGAAGACAACTTTCAGCAAGCTGATAACTGGTGAGCTAAACCCAGACACTGGCAGGGTCAAGCTTGGGAAAACCGTGAACCTAGCTGTTTTGAGCCAGAATCTGGAGGAGTTGGATGAAGTTGCCGATGAGCGGATTTATTCAATTATCAGCAGGGAGAAATCAAGCTTCGCAGTTGGCAAAAAGGAATTTTCACCCGGTCAGTTGCTGGAGCAACTTGGCTTCACCCAGCAGCAACTGCAGGCACCGGTTCGAGATCTTTCCGGAGGGCAAAAAAGACGATTGCAGCTAATGAGGCTTTTGTTCAAAGAGCCAAATGTTTTGATCATGGATGAACCAACAAATGACCTTGACACAGACATGTTGGCAGCCATGGAAGATCTTTTGGACACATGGCCTGGAACTTTGATTGTTATCAGCCACGATAGGTATTTATTAGAGCGCGTCACTGACAATCAATACGCGCTACTCGGAAGCGGTGGGCTTAGGCACCTACCCGGGGGAGTTGAGCAGTATTTGAAGCTCAAAACAAGCCCCCAGCCAGAAGTTAGGACCAAGCAGGAGAGTGCAGGATTGTCAGGCTCTGAGAAGCGAGATCTAGAGAAGCTGCAGGCGAAGCACTCACGAAAAATAGAGAAACTAACTGCTGAAGTAGAGGAGCTAACAAAAGCCATGGAAGAGGTTGCGGTTGATGATTATCAACAGCTGACTCAGATGGGGGAGCAACTTTCTGAGCTTCAGCAACAACTTTCAGAAACCGAGGAGCAATGGTTGATTGTTTCGGAAAAGCTGAGTTAGTCATAATTTGGCCAGATTTTCTGGCAAACTGTTCGCGGGAGATATCCCGTTCCGCCCTAGTGTAATGGCAGCACGGCGCTCTTTGGAGGCGTTCGGTCTAGGTTCGAATCCTAGGGGCGGAGCAACGGGATTAAAGGAGTGATATGAATCACCATCTAGCGGTAGTTGTATTGGCTGCTGGCGCCGGAACTCGCATGAAATCGGAAACTCCCAAAATCCTCCACCCGATTGCAGGTCTGACCCTTATTGAGCATGTGCTGGCAACCGCCAGAGCGCTAGAGCCCTCCAAAATCATCACGGTGTTAAAACACAAGCAATCAGAGGTTGAGGAAGCCTTGAGCGGACTGGCCGATGATGTTGAATTCATTACTCAATCAGACATTCCCGGCACCGGAGCTGCCTTGGAATCAGCCCTGGAGGCTCTATCTGATTTCAATGGAGCAGTTGTTGTTCTGAGTGGGGACGTGCCTCTGATGGATGTTCAAACATTGAATTCTTTGATTGATAGTCATGTTGCCTCAAAAGCGGAGGCTTCCATGTTGACAGCCAATGTTGATAACCCCGCAGGTTATGGTCGAGTGGTTCGAGACGCTCGGCAGATCTCAGTCGTGGAACACAAGGACTGCAATCAACAGCAATTAGAAATCACTGAAATCAACTCAGGGTTTTATGTCTTTGATTCTAAATTTTTGAAATCCACCATTGGAAAGCTAGATAATAAAAACGCTCAAAAAGAAAAATACCTGACAGACCTGATTGGAATCTCCGATCAGGTGAGCACTGAGTTGGTTTCAGACCACTGGTTGGTCGCTGGCATCAATGATCGAGTTCAGCTCTCAGAGGTTGCCGGGGAGCTCAATAAAAGAATTATCAAAGCATGGCAGCTCAGTGGGGTGACTGTTATCGATCCAGACTCAACTTGGATAGATGTCGCGGTTCAACTGGGCGAGGATGTCGTGATTGAACCATCTGTCCAGCTTCGAGGAACCAGCTCAGTCGGCAGGAAGAGTTTGATTGGGTCTGGTTCTGTGATTAATGATGCGGTTATTGGCTCGGAGGTTTCAATCAAAAGCTCCGATATCAGCTCATCAATCATTGAAGACGGGGCCACTGTTGGCCCCTTTGCCTATCTGAGGGCAGGCACCAAGCTCTCCAGCAAGGGGAAAATCGGTGCTTTTGTAGAAACTAAGAATGCCGAGATTGGCTCTGGAAGCAAGGTCCCTCACCTTAGTTATGTGGGTGATGCCAAAATCGGAAGCGGTTCAAACATTGGTGCCGGCACTATTTTTGCCAACTACGACGGCGTGAACAAGCACACAACTCAGGTTGGGGATGATGTGAAAACGGGTGCTGGAAATGTTTTTGTCGCCCCGGTGACTATCAATTCGGGAACTTACACTGCAGCTGGTACGGTGGTGAGAAAAGATGTTCAATCAGGGGATTTGGCCATGAATCATTCACCACAGAGAGCCATAGCTGGCTGGGTGTTGGCCAATAGACCCGATTCACTATCTGCCAAACATGTGAAAAGAAAGAAATAAACATGGGCCTCGTCAAATCAAACTCCAAGCAAATGATTCTCGCCACCGGGCGGGCCCATCCAGAACTTGCTGAGGAGGTGGCGAGGCTACTGGGCACAGAGGTTGTGCCAATGCAGAACTACGACTTTGCAAACGGCGAAACCTTCGTTCGTTTCGAGCAGTCGGTCCGAGGAGTGGACGCCTTTGTTATTCAGGCTCACCCCAACCCAATAAATCACTGGGTAATGGAGCAACTATTGATGGTTGATGCTCTCAAGCGAGCAAGTGCTAAGCGCATTACTGTGGTGGCACCGTTTTTCCCTTACGCCCGGCAGGACAAAAAACACAAAGGTCGCGAGCCAATCTCTGCTCGCCTGATGACTGATTTGTATCACAAGGCTGGGGCCAACAGATTGATGAGCGTTGATCTCCACTCGCCACAAATTCAAGGATTTTTTGAAGGTCCGGTTGACCACCTGTGGGCACTGCCACTGATGGCAGATTACGTCGCAGAGCAATACGGGACTGACAATTTGACGGTTGTCTCACCAGACTCAGGCCGTGTTCGGGTGGCTGATATTTGGGCTGACAGGCTGTCATCCCCGCTCGCCATCATTCACAAGCGTCGCGATCCGGACAAGCCAAACCAGGTGCAGGTGCACGAGTTGGTTGGACAGGTTGAAGGTCGGGATTGCTTATTGGTGGATGACATGATTGACACCGGTGGGACCATATTGTCCGCTGCTAGGGCTTTGAAAGAAAACGGAGCTAAGTCAGTATTGGTAGCTGCCACCCATGCTGTGTTCAGCGATCCCGCTGTTGAGCGTCTGAGTAGCGATGCCTTTGATGAAGTGATTGTTACCGACACACTGCCAATTCCTGAGGAAAAAAGATTTGAACAACTCACGGTTTTGTCAATCGCGCCTCTGATTGCAAAGGCAATTTATGCGGTGTTTGACGATGACAGCGTTAACTCTCTGTTTCCTGGCCACGCCTAAGATTTCAGTGTGAAAAATAAACTCCGTCTTGATCAGGCGGTATTCATTGGCCTGGCCGCCATGCTGGGTGCTGGTGTATTTGTGGTGTTTGCTCCAGCTGCAGCGCTAGCGGGCTATTTGCTCCCTGTTTCAGTATTGCTCGCTGGATTTGTTGCTTATCTGAACGCCGCCTCAATTTCTCAATTGGCGGCTCAGGTTTCGAGACCGGGTGGGGCCTATAGCTACGCCCAGAAATACCTCAGTCAAAACTGGGCGTTTTTGGCAGGAAGTAGCTTCCTGATTGGCAAGGTTGCATCATCGGCAGCCATTGCTTTGGCGGTTGCGGGATATCTGTTTCCAGAACAAACAATCCCAGTTGCACTTTTGAGTGTTGCGGTGATGGCATTTATCAATATCTTGGGCGTGAACAGAACTGCTTTTGGGTCGTTAATACTTGGTGGAATCACTGTTTTGTTTTTGATTTTTGTGGTCATTTCAGCAATTGCCTTTGCCGATTTCACAACCGTTAGCAATGAGCCAGATTTACAAGGATTTGGAGTGTTGACAGCAGCTGCGCTGATATTTTTCGCGTTTGCAGGTTACGCCAGAGTTGCAACTCTTGGTGATGAGCTAACTGATTCAAAACAAAATACAGCTAGGGCAATAGCCATCTCATTTGGCATTGTTTTTTCAATATACCTAGCCTTGTCTTTTTTGATGCCAGCAGTCTTGGGAAACCAATTGAGGTTTTCAATTGCGCCAATGATTGACCTGCTGGCAATCACTGCACCGTGGTTTCCAGCAGCGGCAGTGAGCACTGTTGCAGGTATTGCCTCACTTGGTTCATTGCTTGCATTATTAGCGGGCATGAGTAGAACTGCATCTGTGATGGGTGAGGATAAAGAGCTACCTTCGATGTTTGCCATTCGAAGCAAAAAAGTTCAAACCCCCTGGGTTGCCGAGATCACGGTCAGTCTTTTAGTTATGGTGCTGATTCTGTCAGGCGATTTGGTATGGGCGATCGGGCTTAGCTCTTTTGCGATACTGACCTATTACACCATCGCCAATTTAGCCGCTTATCGTCAGCCCAAAAACCTAAACTCTCGTTCAAAGTTTTGGCCACTGCTTGGCCTACTGCTTTGTTTAGCCATTGCCTTTTCCGTCCCAATCACCTCACTGATTGTTGGAGTTGGACTGCTGGTGATTGTTTTTGGTCTCAGACTGGGTCTTTCCAGGATTAGAAAATTGAGCTAGTATTCCAAACGAACAACGGCGAGGGATTTAGTTCCGTGATCGACGGGGTGGTTGGTGAAGCCAATCCTCAAGCCTGAGTTGATAGCCCACCGACAGAGGAAATTATTATGAGCGACAAAAACTTCGACGCTGAAATCAGAACTGACTTTGGAAAGGGAGCCGCCCGCAAGCTTCGCGCTTTAGGCAAGACTCCTGCAGTTATCTATGGTCACGGAAACGCGACCCGCCACATCTCCCTGCCTTCAAAGCAGACCATGTTGGCGCTGAGAACCAAAAACGCGATTTTGGAACTAAAGATTGACGGCAAAAAAGAATTGGTATTGGTGAAATCAGCTCAGAAAGATCCTGTAAAGCAGGAGATTGAGCACGTGGACCTGGTTGAGGTCAAAAAGGGTGAGAAGGTTCACGTTGAGGTTCCTGTGCACGTCGTTGGAGAGCCAATGGGTGGAACGGTTGTTGACGTTGTTCACTTCACCGTTGCCATGGAAGCAGAGGCAACCGCCATCCCTGACTACGTTGAATTGCACATCAGCAAGGAAAACCCAGCTGGTCACCACTACACCGTGAATGACTTGGTTTTGCCTGATGGTGTTGTTTTGGAATTGGCCAGTGATGAAAACATCGCTGTTGTAACCGAGACCAGAGCAGCCGTTGAAG
>CAJXMQ010000021.1 GCA_913056225.1 uncultured Micrococcales bacterium
GTGAAATCTCTTCAACCCGATCCAATGAAACCTTTAGCCCACCAGAGTTGATGACTCGATCGGCTCTACCGAGGATTTCTAATTTGCCGTCATCTGCAAATCGAGCCAAGTCGTTAGTGGCCAACCACTCGCTGTCGGTGTTTGCCAAAACTGAACCAGAAACCTCTAGCAAGCCATCATTGATTCTTAGCTTGGTATCCCCAATTGGTTCCCCGTCATAAACACAACCCCCGCAGGTCTCGGTCATGCCGTAGGTGGAGATCAGATTGATGCCCATGGCTTTCAATTTCTGCATCACTGCAAAATCACTGCGCTGACCACCAACCAAAATTGCCTCAAATTTCCGCAGAGAGGAAAACACCATTGGATCATCATCAACTGCTTCCGCTAGTCGGGCCAGCTGGGTTGGCACCACTGACAAAAACCTTTTCCCCTCAGCCATCAAACTTGCACCTCTGACAAACGCCTCAGGGGTGAAAGGCAGTTGAGCGTTCATCAAAACCGGTTGCTGGTCAGAAACAATGGACCTCGCCAAAACCATCAATCCAGCAACATAATTCACTGGCAAAGCCAAAAGCCATTGGCCTTGACCGATTTTGTCTTCTGTTGCCTTGGCTGAAGCCAACATTGCTTGATTTGAAAGCTCAATTAGTTTCGGTCTACCAGTTGAACCGCTTGATCTAACGGCAACGGCGGTTTCGTCGCTGACCTCTTTGGGAAGATCCTCAACCTCGGCAATGCCATTCACTTCGGGCTTTCCGACAAAAACTGCATCTCCGCCCTCAAGGGCTTGATTTAGGGCAAGCAAAACCTCAAAGGTTTTATTTGCTGGAATCTGAATCAGTTTTTTCATCAGAAGTGCCAGGGAAAACCTGACCAGTCAGGCTTGCGCTTTTCCAAAAAGGCATCCTTGCCCTCTTTTGCCTCTTCCGATGCATATGCCAGCCTGGTCGCCTCACCTGCAAACAACTGCTGACCCACCATTCCGTCATCGGTCATGTTCATTGCATATTTCAACATGCGAATTGCAGTAGGTGATTTGGTGAGAATTTGCTCTGCAAACTCAATCCCTGTTTTTTCTAGATCTTTATGCGGAACTACCCTGTTCACCAAACCAATCTCGTAAGCCCTCTGAGCTGAATACTCCTCGGCTAAAAAGAAAATCTCACGAGCTGTTTTTTGACCAACCTGCTTTGCCAGGTATGCACTTCCATACCCTGCATCAAATGATCCAACATCGGCATCGGTTTGCTTGAACCTCGCGTGCTCAGCGCTTGCAATTGATAAATCACTAATCACGTTCAAGCTGTGCCCACCACCTGCGGCCCAACCGCTAACCAGACTGATAACCACCTTTGGCATAAATCTGATCAGTCTCTGAACTTCCAAGATGTGAAGTCTGCCGGCTCCGTCAGGCTGATACTGATAACCAGAGTCTCCTCTGACTCTTTGGTCCCCGCCAGAGCAATACGCCCAGCCACCATCTTTGGAACTCGGTCCATTGCCGGTTAGTAAGACCACTCCAACATCAGCACTCACCCTTGCATGTTCCAAAACAGCATGCAGTTCATCCACTGTTTCTGGCCTAAAGGCGTTTCTAACCTCTGGCCTGTCAATTGCCACCCTGACAACACCAAGAGACACGTGCCGGTGATATGTGACATCACTAAGCTCAAAACCATCTACCTGTTTCCAGATAGTCTCATCAAAAATCTCTGAAACCTGATTCACCATTTCTCTAGACTAATTCAGTGATCGAGCTAAAAGAACTCCTAGCCAACTCAACTGTGCTCTCAATGCCTTTGAAAACTCCTTTTCGAGGCCTAAATCACCGCGAGGTGATGATCTTTGAATCAGAAAACGGATTCAGTGAATGGTCACCATTTTTGGAATACTCCACCACTGAGTCAGCTAGGTGGCTAAAGGCAAGCCTCAACTGGTTAGAAAACCCCAGGCCAGAAACACAAATAAATTCAATTACCCCCAACGCAACTCTGCCTGCAGTTGATGCCTCCGAGGTTGAGAGTGTTTTGAAAAACTACAGACACCTAAACACCATCAAAATCAAAATCGCCGAACCGGGCCAATCTCGTCAAACTGACCTGCAAAGGATTCAAGCAGCAATCAACTTCGCACCCGATGCAAACATCAGACTTGATGCCAATGGAGGCTTGGACATTGAGCAGTCCCTAGAACTTATCTACTGGCTGAAACAAAACTCTGTGAAGCTTCAGTACTTGGAGCAACCAGTCAAAACCATTGAAGAGCTTTCAAAGCTCAAATCAGAAATTGAGTCTCAGCAGCTGGATGTTTTGATTGCTGCAGATGAATCAATAAGGAAAAACACCGACCCGTTCGAAGTTGATAGCGAGCAAGCCGCAGATTTGATGGTCGTTAAGTGGCAACCACTTGGTGGCATTGAAGAGATTCTAGAGATTGATAAAAAGGTCGAAACTCCTCTGGTTGTCTCCTCTGCTTTGGAATCAGCGGTGGGGCTCAACGCAGGCATCTGGCTTGCTTGCAGTTTGGATTCAGGTTTTGACCCAGGTCTTGGAACGTCTTCTCTGTTTGTCAAAGACATCGTGGATGAACTGCCCATGGAAGCAGTTGAGATAAGCCCCAACCGAGACACCATGAAATCGCTAGAGGCAGATTCTGAAACAACCGCTCGTTGGCATCAAAGACTTACTGACTGCTATGGGCAGCTTTATAGTCCTGAATAGACGTGCAATCCCTCGAAAAACAGGTTCACAATCGTGAAGTTAAACAAAACCGCAGCAAAGCCAACTAAGCCTAGATAGGCTGCCCGAGTTCCAGTCCAACCCCTGGTGGCCTTAGCGTGCAGATAACCTGCATACAAAACCCAAATAATGAATGTCCACACCTCTTTGGTGTCCCAACCCCAGAAACGATTCCAGGCACGTTCTGCCCAGATGGCCCCGGCGATCAGGGTAAATGACCACATGACGAAACCAATGATTATGAAGCGGTAGGCGAAACGATCGAGAGTCTCGGCAGATGGGAAGTGACTAAAGATTCTCTGGAAGGCATTGCTATCGCCTTGCGACCAGCTTGCCTTGCGAATCAAATAGGTGATGTGAAGGGCGGCCCCTATGTAGAAAAAGCTGGTCGCCAACACAGCAACTATCACGTGCAGCACCAACCAATAGCTCTGCAAGGCAGGCATCATGGTGGAAACCTCCACGTAGAACAAACTTGTTGCTGCCCCCAGCGAAATCAATGAAAAACCACTTACCAGCGGTGCAATGAAGTGAACCTCTTTGAGATAAAGACTCATCAGATAGATCATCAAAATAACCAGAGCTGAGCTAATGGCAAATTCATACATATTTGCCCAGGGCACACGCTGCGCAGCAATTCCTCGCATGGTCACCGCAATACCGAGTAACAATGTCGCTGCACCCATCACCCACAAACTCGCAGTGGACATCAGTTTTGACTCGGTCTTGGTCTTCACCAAAACATCACCCTCGGCCTGTTCGGATTCAGATTCAGTCTTGGCCGATGCTGTTTGTGCCATGTGCAGAGTGGAAAGCAAGAAGGAAACAGCCAGTAACGCCATCGATGCATAAACAATCAGAAGCGAATACTGACTGAGTTGCTCGTTTAGATTAATCTCCAATTTTTCCTCCCGCTAATTTTTTGCCCAAGTCTGAAACCACATCTTCAAGCCTTGGGTCATCGCCCCTGGCTAAAGCCGCAATCTCAATTTTCTCATCTGCAACTGCTTTCACCCAAACTCGCCTTCTTGGAATCAATAGAGACGCAATCAAACCTGCCAAGGCAATCATCGAAGAAAGCAAAATCCAAAACCCACCAGGGTTGTGAGCGATATCAAACGCTGCATACCGAGTCAGCCCGTCAAAACTAACTGATCCATAGCCACCAGGAATTTCAGCTGACTCCCCCGGCCTTAGCTCCAACCCCGGGTTGTCTGCATCTCTTCCTGCAACCTCAGTCAAATCAGTGACATCTAGCGCATAAACATTCCTGGGGACCCCATCATCCAAACCAAGATCACCAACATAGGCGTTCATGGTCAACAGTGGCTCAAAGGCGTCGGGGTAAATCGATGTATAAGCACCTGAGGGAAGCTGTTCAGCAGTTGGATAG
This sequence comes from uncultured Micrococcales bacterium, assembly GCA_913056225.1. Lineage (GTDB taxonomy): Bacteria > Actinomycetota > Actinomycetes > Actinomycetales > Microbacteriaceae > CAJXVY01. The sequence continues at coordinate 4,135 of CAJXMQ010000021.1, forward strand.
AAAAAACTGATTAGTCCTATTTGGCTGGGGTTTGCATCGGGAGCCTTGATGACACCTAGGGATGTCATGTTGCCATCCTGCGGCAGAAAAACAACAGGCCCGGAGAAGGCAATCCTGCCATCGCCATCTCGAACGGTAATGATTGGCGCAAAGCCGTTGCCCATCAAATAGATTCCGGTTCCCGGGAGCTCCAAAGGTTGATTAACCTTCACCTCATCCTGGGATTCACCATTTTCGTCAAAGACCGTGACGCTGGCCTTGAAATCAATCGGAGTTCCAACATTGGCAGGATTACGCAGGTCATAGGTGACTTGGAAATCATCCAGTCTCATGCTGAATGGATACAGTGAATTTTCATCATAAAAAGTTCCTGGCGAGAAACTGTCATAGCTAGCCAGGTTATTCACAAACATGTCACCCTCAACCAAAACCCTTTGACCGATGTAGCTGTTTCCTCCACCAACACCAACAGCAATCAAGACTGCAATTAGTGCGTAGTGAAAAATTAGGTTTCCGGTTTCTTTCAGATAGCCCTTTTCAGCACTGACGCTGTCTTCCCTAAGGTCAACTCGGTAACCCTGCTTTTTCAGTATCTTGGCCGCCTCTTGCAATTCTTCTTGACCACCTGGCTGGGTTTCGAAAGCACTCATGCGCTTCAAATTCGGTGGGGTCTTCACGGGTCTCGAAATCATTGCCCGCCAGTGCACCTGAGTTCTTGGCACCACACAACCAATCAGAGAGATAAACAGCAAAATATAAATGGCACTAAACCAAACAGATGTGTAGACATCGAATAATTGCAAACTGTCCAAAACCTCAGCAAGTTCTGGGTTTTCATCAAATTGCAACCTGACACCATTTGGGTCTGCACTTCGCTGAGGATAAACAGATCCTGGAACCGAGGCCACTGCCAACAACAACAACAGAATCAGAGCTGTTCGCATGCTGGTGAGCTGTCGCCACATCCAGCGAAGCCAGCCCTGCACTCCAAACTTGGTCCGCTTGGGGGCTTGCTCTAACTCGCGCTCTTCACGAGTCATCTCATAGTCAGATGGCCGGTACGAAGTCACTTATCCACCCCTGCATCCAATTCACGATTTGATCCCAAATACCAGTGGCAATCAACAGTCCCAGTAGCACTAGCATCAGCCCACCGAAGATGTTTATCACCCTGATGTTTCTCTTGATTATTTCAACCGAACGAGTAGCCCAAGAAAATCCTGCCGCAAGCAAAATAAATGGGATTCCTAAGCCCAAGGCATAGCTGAAGGCCAGAATTGCTCCCCGCTCTGCAGAACCAGATTGACCGGCGAGGGTCAAAACTGCAGCCAGTGTTGGGCCGATGCACGGAGACCAACCAACTGCAAAGACCATGCCCAATAGCGGTGCTCCAGCAAGACCAACCTTTGGTCTGAAAGAAGGTTTGATGGTTTTTTGGAAAAAACCAAAATTACCCATAAGTGCCAAACCCAAAACAATCACTAGCGTTCCTGCAATCAGATTTAGCCAAACATTGCCGCTTGCTAAAAATGCGCCCGCTGCCCCAAAGAATGTTCCAAACCCCACAAACACAACCGCAAAACCTGCCACAAACAAAACAGATCCGGTGACCATGCGTGACTTGGTAGCACTCATGCCACCCACATAACCCAAATAGCCTGGGACCAGAGGAAGCACACAGGGAGAGGCAAAAGAGACAAGTCCTGCTAGCAATGCCAAAGGAATTGCAGTTATCAGGGCACCGTTGAGAACAATCTCAGCAATGCTCATTGCTCAATCGCCGTTTCAATTAATTCACCCAGAATTGATGGGTCAATTCTTCCCAAAATCTTTGATGAAACCCGGCCCTCGGCATCTATAACAAGTGTGGTGGGAACCGCCTGCGGGGTAACAACTCCGGTGAAGGCAAGTGAAACAGCGCCAGTTCTAGCATCCATAATCGATGGATAGGTGACTCCAAAGTTTCTAGCAAAAGCCAGCGCCGTCTCAGGGGTATCTCTGACATTGACGCCAATAAATTGAACACCCTCAGACTCATACTCCTGCGCCAAATCAACTAGATCGGGGGCCTCATCTCGACATGGTGCACAAGCGGCGTACCACCAGTTCATAACCGTCACCACACCCTCTAGTTGCACTGAGTCCAATCGCTCACCGCTTTCAGTGAATCCGCCCCAGGGTTGGGCAACTGGTCGGTTTTCCTCCGAATACTCAGTAACTGTTCCGTCTCCCGCGATGTAGTTTTTGTTGCCACCCTCGCGGAACTGGTCGGCCAGCGGGTCATTTGTGGAGCACCCCGCCAACACCAAAACAAAACTTGCAACCATCATTATCGCGATTGAAACTGCAACCAAGCGCGTGAACGGCCCGGGCCTCAAAGTTTGACCCCTGCATCCATCCAGGGAACTGAATAGTTGGTCATTTTCAATTCCCCGTCAACAAATTCAAAACTGGAAATACTCGATAGCTCACACTCTCGCTTCCTGGGATCATGAGCCAAAGCGATACCCTGGGCAGTTCTTTGCAGCATCACAATTGGTAGCTGGTGGCTGACAATCACAACATCACCACTTTCTGTTGTTTCCCATAAATGTTTTGCAGCCTCCAGCATTCGAGCCTGAATTTCTGAATAGGGCTCCGCCCAACTGGGCTTAGCTGGGTTGTGAAAGTGTCTGAATAGCCAGGGCTTTTTCACAAAAGTCCTCATGCCTGGCTTCAGTCCTCTAAGTTTGTTCCAGTTTTCAATAACCCTTGGTTCGACTTCGAGTTCTAGTCCGGTGTGATCAATCCACGGCTTCACTGACTCTCGAGCTCTTTGCAATGGAGAGCTGACAACCCTTGTGATGTTCAGCTCCGTTGCTCTCTCGGCCGCTAATGTGGCGATTCTCCAGCCCATGTCGCTCAGGCCAAACCCTTCGATGCGCTCGTAAATTACACCTTCTGGATTGAACACCTGGCCATGTCGAACGAAGTGAAGGCGAGTGGCGGTCATATTCCAAGTTTACCCAAGCTAAACTTGAGATTTGCTGAAACAGATAAGGCCGGTCAATGCAAAACACTTCTAAAATTTCATCCCTCCCTTCAATGCAGGACGGTCAGGTAAATATTGCAGGGTGGTTGGAGACGCTGAGAGATCAAAAAAGAATTCAGTTTCTGATCATCAGAGATGATTCTGGGTCGGTTCAGGTCACATACCCAAAACCCTCAGAGGATGATGAACTAGCCGCATTGGTCTCAACTATCACCGATGGGAGCTTTGTTCGCATTACCGGTCAGCTCAAGCATGACGAACGAGTGAAGCTCAACGGCATCGAGATTTTGCTGGAATCGCTAGACATCCAGTCTCTTTCAATTCCAGAATCCCCAATTGCTGATGACACCAGCATCGACAAAAGACTTGACTGGAGATTTTTGGACTACAGGCGCCCAGAGATGCGTTTGATGACCAAGGTTCAAACAGAAATAGAAGCAAGCTGGAGAAAATACTGGCTGGAGAACGACTTCACTGAAATCCACACACCGAAACTAATGAGCTCTCCCAGTGAGTCACATGCAGAACTTTTCAAACTTGAATACTTCGAAACCCATGCCTACCTGGCTCAGTCACCACAGTTTTATAAGCAAATGGCAATGGCCAGTGGCTTGGGGCGAGTTTTTGAGATTGGTCCTGTGTTCCGAGCGGACCCAAGTTTCACAGCCAGACACGCAACTGAGTTTGTGTCAGTGGACATGGAGGTTAGCAACATTGACTCCCACACCGACATCATGGATATTCAAGAGCAGTTGCTGATTGGTGCCATCACCCAGGTAAAAGAAAAATATGGCGAGCAAATCAAACAACTTCTTGATGTCGAGGTGACCGTCCCCACTGCCCCATTCCCAAGAATTAGTCTCACTGAGGCTCACGAGATTCTCAAAAAGCGTGGCTATGAAGTTCCTCGAGCCGATGGTGACCTCGACCCCGAGGGTGAGAGACAGATCTCGGCTTACGTGAAGGAAGAGTTCAACCACGAGTTTTTGTTCCTAACTGACTATCACAGTCAGATCAGGCCTTTTTATCACATGCGTCATGAGGACAACCCGAACCTGACCAAGAGCTATGACCTTTTGTGGAAGGGAACTGAGATCACCACCGGTGCTCAACGTGAACACAGGGTTGATGTCTTGATTGAGCAAATCAAGGAAAAGGGCTTGGAACCAGAAGGACTTGATAACTACCTGAATTTCTTCCGCTATGGAGTTCCAAGCCACGGAGGCTTTGGAATGGGTCTGACCAGAGTTTTGATGCTGCTTCTGGATCTACCAAACATCCGTGAGGCAAGCTTCCTATTCCGCGGTCCTAACCGACTAGAGCCCTAAGAAATAGCTAAAGCAGTCAAAACACCAATGATTGTTCCTGCGACAACCATCCCGGCATTGATTGCCATGGCTGATTTGAAGGCACTCACCCCAAGTGCGACACTCAAAGCCGCTGCAATCTGACTTCCAATCAGTAACGGTCCAACCACGGCCATGCCCCAAATGCCGTAACGATCAAAAGCTCTGCGGGCGCGTGACATGTTTTTGCCCTCAGACTTTCCACGCTTTGCAACCCTCTGCATCACCGCTTTTGATGAATAGGCAAAAGCGAAGGTGGTGATGGCGTTGCCGCTGAAGGCCAAGGTAATTGTCCAAAATGGATTCAGCCCAAACAGGATTGCAATTGGGATAACCCCAACTGCCTCTAGCCAGGGAATTGCACCCGCGATAAAAACACCAAGCAGGCCAAGTTGTTGCAATATATCTTCTGCCATTAGTCCACCATGTCGTATTTGAGTTTGTAGCTGGCTAGAGCCATCGAAGGAAGAACGAAGGTATAGCCCGCGATTAGCCAGAATAAAGCGTTGATTTGACCCCAACTTATCTCAACTGGATAAAACCAGAGGTCTTCTGATGTGTTGAAATCCATCCAAACTGCCCAGATCAGAACACTCGTTGCAAACACATATGCAATTGCAGATAGCCACCTGTAAGCCCAGAGATAGCTTCTGTTTCTCAGCTCCAGTAGACGTTCATCCAACGCCTCTTCAGGGGCATCTGCAACCAATCGAACCGATTTTCTGAGTAAGAACCAAAAGACAAAAATCAACAGGACATGGATCAAAAGATAAAAAGCAACCGGAGAGTCAGGGATGGTAGAAAGTAAAAATGTTCCGCCTAACAGCGTTACGTTGCTCCCCCAAATCAAGAATCTCAGGGCTCCTTTGGTCCTCAAACCATTCCACTTATCCTCAGAAAGAGATTTCTCAACATTTTTTGCTGAAGCAGCCCATCCGTACTCATTGGAAGAGTTGGAGCTAAAAATTGCTTTGTATTCGGGCCAGAGTCCTCTGGCCTTTACGTACAAAATAAACACCGGCATTTCAATTACGACGTAAGCGAGTATTGAATAGAAAAACCAATTCAGCTCAAGTCCAAAAAAATTAAAAACAGGATCCGACTGCCAAAACAATAAAGCCGCTACACCAGCAGGGATAAAGGTTGCGCCAATATCCATATATGACATCAAAGTTACGTTTCGACCCGCATAAGTGGGATAAACCCAGAGGTATGCAAGGGACAGGGTAGCAAGCACGACGGCGATAACAATCAGCTCATTCATTGATTTTCCTCCAGCCAAAATAATTGCTCCACCTCAACCTCGAGGGCATTGGCGAGCTTTAGCGCAAGAATCAAAGAGGGGGCATACTCGCCACGTTCGATGTAACCAATTGTTTGATAGTGAACGTTCACCAGGTCGGCCAGCTCCTTCCTGCCTAAACCCGCCTTTTCCCTGAAAAACTCAACGGCAATGCCGACTTTTTCAAGTTGCTCCTTGGGCTTGCGGCTCATAAAGATAGCATAAATGCTATGTAGCATAAATGCAACATTATGCTAATGCGGAACGTAGCCTTTTCTCATCTACCCGCCAAAAACTGTGTTGTCTGCCATCAATCAACACCACTGGGATTTCCTCAGAATACAGATTCACTAGCGCCTGATCTTCAAGCATGTTTTTTTCTTCAAAGGTCACATCTGGGAAGGAGACGAGGACTTCAGTAATGACACTTCTTGCCTCGTCGCATAAATGACAGCCAGGTTTGGAAATTAGGGTCAATAGTTTGCTCACCCCTCCAAACTACCTCCTAGACTGAGCGGGTGAGCGAAGACAAAGCGAAAAAGCAGCCTGCGGCCTTTTTTGATGTTGATAACACCCTGGTTAGGGGATCAACCGCTTTTCTTTACGCAAAAGTAGCCATTGAGATAGGCGTTTTCAGACGAAGTGATGTTTGGCGAATGGGTTTTGAGCACCTCAGATTTATCTGGCGAGGTGAAAACAATGACCGTCTCGCAGCCATAAAAGACCAAGCGCTGAGCCTGATTGCAGGGGCCAGCCGCGAAGAAATGCACAGTCTCATGCAGAAGGTTTGGGATAAAGAAATAAAGCGCAAGGTCTATCCAGGGATGGTGGAGATCGTGCAAGAGCATCTAAAGCAGGGAAGAGAAGTTTGGCTGATAACAGCCTCGCCTCAGGAGCTGGGGGATTTGATTGCCGAGAATATCGGGGCAACCGGAGCACTGGGTACTCAAGTCGAACACAAAGATGGTGTTATGACTGGTCGGTTGGTGGGTCACCCACTGCATGGAATTGAAAAGGCGAAAGCTGCCAAAAAGTTAGCAAAGAAAAGAAACCTGAGCCTCAGAAAATCTTGGGCCTATTCAGACAGTCGAAATGATTTGCCACTGCTGACATTGGTGAAACATCCGGTCGCTGTGAATCCAGACAAGTTGCTAAAACGTCACGCCAGAGCGGCGAATTGGAAAATGTTGAATTTCTCGAAAAAGGATTTGCGGAACCGCCAGTAGAAGGCGATTACTTCTTATTGCGACGCTGGTGACGAGTCTTGCGCAAAAGCTTACGGTGCTTTTTCTTACTCATCCTCTTGCGACGCTTCTTGATTACTGAACCCACAAAAACCTCTTTTTCTAAGTGCTCTAAGGCAACTGCCTAAGTCTATTGTTTAATCGTTGCTAGCTCAACCCCGTTTGGGCCAAGGTTTACTTCTTGAGTCTCTTAATCTCGTTTTCCACGTCCTCATCAGTGATTGGACGTTCAAACCCTTTTCCGTACGCCTCATAGCCGGTCACCAAAACCGCAATCCCGATACCGAAGGCCGGCCAGACTGGCCAGAAATAAGTTCCGGGCATCACTAGGAAGTAAATGGCTGTAGTCAATGCAAAAACAAAAATCCACACGAAAACCAGGCTTCTAAAATCCTGTTTTGCCTTCAGCTTCTTTTTAGCGAACTTTCTTAGTTCGTCATCACTTGTTGCCACGATTAACTTTCTTCTTTACTTCTTCAGACAGGTGGTCGACTTCGTTTTTGACACTTTTGGAGACCTCGTCGGCCTTGGTCTTTGCCTGCTTTTCTAATTCTTTGGCCTGCTTCTCTGCTTCACTTTTGCCCTCAGCGATTCTGCGGCCCAAATCTTTTCCGGCCTGCTTTGGATCGAAGTCGATGTTCACTCGGTCTTGTACCTTGTCTTTCAGCCAGCCGGCACCTCTGGTCAGCCACTGACCCAACTGCTCGCCAGCCTCACCAAGTCGCTCGCTAAGAATCTCCTCGGCGTCAACTTCGTAATCCATGCTTAGAAACGGAACTACCCAATCCTCAACCTGCTCTAGCGCCTCAGGAGTGACGCTGTAAAAGCGCTTCTGCCCATCCTCGCGCGCGCTCACCAGGTTTGCCTCTCGCAAAACCTTTAGGTGCTTGGAAACAGTCGGCTGTCCCATCTGGGTGTGCTCAACCAGTTCGCTTACGGTCATCTCGCCCTCGCCACCAGAAAGCTTGCTCTGCAATAAAGCATCCAGCATGTGTCTGCGGTTTGGATCTGCAATTGCTTCGTATATATCAGCCATGGAATAAGTCTATCCCTCGAGACCCGCAATTTGTCGAGCCCTTTTTAGTGCAGCTTGGGTTGCCTCGGTAAATATCTTGTGAACATCTGAGTTTTCAAACACTTCGATGGCTTTCTCGGTGGTGCCATTGGGGCTTGTCACCTTGGCTCTTAGCTCTTCCGGTGAGCTCCCAGCCTGAACTACTAATTCGCTTGCTCCCAAGAATGTCTGCCTGACCATCACCGCCGCCTGCTGCGGGCTAAAACCATATTCAACTGCAAGCTTTTCAAATTGCTCAATGAAGTAAAAAACATAAGCTGGTCCGCTGCCACTGATGGTGCTGAGCGCATCAATTTGAGATTCATCGCACTGAATCACCTCACCAACCGATTCAAACAGTTCAACAACCTGCTTGGTGTGCTGGTCATCACAGTGCTTTCCAGCTGCAATGCCGCTAACGCCCATGCCAATCATTGAGGGGGTGTTGGGCATCACCCTAAACACTGGCTTGCCCGGCAGCTTTTCTTGCATTGCATCAATGGTTATGCCCCC
>CAJXMQ010000022.1 GCA_913056225.1 uncultured Micrococcales bacterium
TCAAACACCGGCATCATCAGCCTTTGAATGCTCGGCTCGGCAACAACCAAAATCAAAAGCGAACTGATTGTGATTCCAAGCTGCGCGGTTGCAAGCATCAGTGAAACTTTTTCCATTGCCTTCAAAGTGATCTTCGCCGCACGGCTCCCATTTTGAGCAAGGGGTTCAATTTGCGCCCGGCGGGCTGCGATAACCGCAAACTCTGAACCAACAAAGAAAGCATTGCTAATCAGCAATACCACCAACCAGATGATTCCTGAGAGGTCATTCATCAGAGGGCCTCCCAATGAATCTCATGCGGTCAATTCGGCGTCCGTCCATCAGGCTCACCCGAATAATTCCGCCTTCAATTTCAACCTCGTCACCAACCTGGGGCAACCTGCCCAGACTGGTCATTACAAATCCACTGGCTGTGTCGTAATCGTCACTATCTGGGATATCAATTCCGAACGGTTCTAATTCATCAGGTCTTTTCAATCCGCTGAAACTGACTTGGTCTCCACTCACAACAGTCAGGGTTCCTAAACGTTCATCGTGCTCATCGTCTAATTCACCAACAATTTCCTCGACCAGATCTTCAAGAGTTGCCATTCCTGCGGTGCCACCGTATTCATCGATAACAATTGCTATCTGCAAGCCCTTCTCGCGAAGTTCCAGAGTTAGTCTTTCCAAACTCATGGTCTCGGGAACTCTGATCACATCCTGCATCAAGGCCGTAACTGGAACACTCTCCCGCTTATCCGCAGGGACAGCTAATGCGTGTTTCAAGTGAACTGCCCCGATTACGTCATCGATGTCCTCTCCAGTGATTGGAAATCTTGAATGGCCGGATTCAATCGAAAGCTTGATTACGTCGGTGGCGTTCTGCTTGGAATCCAATGAGTTCATCTTTGGTCTGGGGGTCATGATCTCAGTTGCACTCAGCTCAGCAAGTCTGAGTGTTCGCGAAAGTAGAGTGGCGGTGTTTTCCTCCAAGGAACCGAGGGAGGCAGATCGAAGCACCAAACTACTGAGCTCCTCAGCCGACCTAGCTGCACTCAGCTCCTCTTTTGGCTCAACTCCAAACCTGCGAACAAAAAAGTTGCCGGTGTTATTTAGAAAAATGATGATGAAGTAAAAAAGGTAAGTGAAACCGATTTGGAAAAAAGCGACCGCCTTCAGGGTTCCAACCGGAACGCTGAGTGCCATGTTTTTTGGAACCAGTTCGCCAAACAAGAACGAAAATAGCGTTGCTATCGTCAAAGCAGTAACCGCTCCCACAACTGAAACCGTATTTTCACCCAGGCCAAGGCCAGTAAGCCACGGAGACAGTAAAGATGAAATTGCTGGCTCTGCCAAAAATCCGGTCAACAGAGTGGTGAGCGTGATGCCCAACTGCGCGGCAGACAGGTGAGTGCTGGTTCTTTTCACCGCCATGATTGGCAGTCGAAGATTTTTCTCGCCGTCTTGCTGACGTGACTCGAGTTCATTTCGATCGGTGTTGACTAGGGCAAATTCACTTGCAACAAATAACCCTGTGCCTAGAGTGAGCAAGGCGGCTAGCCCCAATTGAATCCACTCGCTCACAGGCGGACCCAATCTTCGGGGAAACTACTCGGAGGCTCCATTTGATTTCTAGCTTAGCGGTAGGCTATTGGGCAGTGGCTCATTAATTCAAAGGGGTGATTCAGCTGTCTGCCGAAGGCTCAAATACAGACAACGATTTTGGTGCAAACGAATGGCTAGTTGCAGAAATGTATGGCCAATGGAAAGAAAATCCCAACTCAGTAGACAAATCGTGGTGGCCAATTCTGGAGAAATACAATCCATCAGAAACTTCTGCTCACACGCCAGAGGCAACTCAGACTCCCCCGGTGGAAACCAAGCCAGAGGCTGAAAAGCCAGCTGCTGCAACATCTCCAACCGACGCTGACACCTCAACCAGACCAATTGCTAGAACCACCAAAGTTGAACCAAAAACACAACCCATTCCCGCTCAAGCACCGCCAACCGGAGCAATCGAGCTTCCCGGAGTTGATGAGGAACTAGAGCCAGAGGTTCAGATTTTGAAGGGCATGCCAAAAGCATTGGCAGCAAACATGGACTCCTCTCTCGAGGTGCCAACTGCCACCAGCGTTAGAGCTGTTCCTGCAAAGCTTTTGATTGACAACCGAATTGTGATCAATTCACATCTGTCTAGAACTCGTGGTGGGAAAGTTTCTTTCACTCACCTGATTGGATACGCAATCATCAAGGCATTGAAAAAGATGCCTTCGATGAATGTTTTTTACGACATCATTGACAACAAGCCAGCGATGGTCACTCCCCCACACATCAACTTTGGTTTGGCAATTGACATCCCCAAACCCGATGGCTCAAGGGCTCTATTGGTTCCAAACATTAAAGCCAGTGAAAAATTAGCATTCAATGAGTTTTTGATGGCCTATGAGGATCTTGTCAAAAAAGCCAGGGACAACAAACTGACCGCAGCAGACTTCGCCGGGACCTCAGTTTCACTAACTAACCCCGGAGGAATCGGAACCGTTCACTCTGTGCCAAGACTAACCAAGGGCCAGGGAGCAATCATTGGTGTTGGTGCCCTTGAGTATCCAGCTGAATATCAGGGTCTCAGTGAGGGGCAGCTTGCACGCATGGGTGTTGGCAAGGTAATCACCCTGACATCAACATATGACCACCGAGTGATTCAAGGTGCTGGCAGTGGTGAATTTCTAAAAATTGTTTCGGATCTTCTAAAGGGTGGAGACAATTTTTACCAAGAGGTATTTGCAGACATGCGAATCCCCTACGAGCCAGTGTTGTGGTCACAAGATTTCGACCCTGAAGACAGTGATGAAAGACCTAAGAGCGCAAGAATCCAGGAACTGATAAACGCCTACCGTGTTCGTGGTCACCTGATGGCTGATGTTGAGCCGCTTGAATATGTCCAAAGATCACACCCTGATTTAGACGTCAGGACTCATGGACTAAGCCTTTGGGATTTGGACAGATCATTCAGAACCGGTGGTTTTGGTGGCAGATCCAAGGCCAAGTTCAGAGAAATTCTTGGAATTCTCAGAGACACCTATTGCCGAACAGTCGGTGTTGAATACATGCACATTCAAAACCCAGATGAGCGAGAGTGGTTCCAGTCAAAGCTGGAAAGGCCCTACACCAAACCCTCTCGAGATGAGCAATTCAGACTTCTAAACAAGTTGAATGAAGCAGAGGCTTTTGAGACCTTCTTGCAAACAAAGTTTGTCGGTCAGAAGCGCTTCAGCCTGGAGGGTAGTGAATCACTGATTGCCTCACTTGATGAAATATTGCAAGAGGCTGCCAACGATGGTTTGGATAGTGCAGCCATTGGCATGGCTCACCGCGGCCGATTGAATGTTCTCACCAACGTTGCTGGCAAAACCTACGGGCAGGTATTCAGAGAGTTTGAAGGAAACACCGACACCAAGAGTGTTCAGGGATCTGGAGATGTGAAGTACCACCTGGGAACAACTGGCAAATTCACCTCTTTAGAAGGAAACGAAATTGATGTTGAGTTGGCAGCCAACCCATCTCACCTAGAGGCTGTAAATCCAGTCCTGGAGGGAATCGTTCGCGGAAAACTAGACAAGCTCGGCACCATTCCCGATTCTTACCCGGTGCTACCAATCTTGATTCACGGAGACGCAGCCTTTGCCGGTCAGGGAGTGGTTCCAGAGACGTTGAACATGAGTCAACTCCGCGGATATCGCACCGGAGGAACCATTCACATCATCGTGAATAACCAGGTTGGCTTCACAACACCTCCATCTGAAGCTCGTTCAACTGTTTATGCAACTGATGTTGCCAAGACCATCCAGGCGCCTATTTTCCACGTAAACGGAGATGACCCAGAGGCTGTTTCAAGGGTGAGCAAGCTTGCCTATGAATACCGTCAGCAGTTCAACCGCGATGTGGTGGTGGACATTATTTGTTACCGACGCCGAGGTCACAACGAAGGCGATGACCCATCGATGACTCAGCCACTTATGTACAACCTGATTGAGCAGAAACGAAGTGTTAGAACTTTGTATCTGGAATCACTGGTTGGTCGTGGGGACATCACCCAAGAAGAGTTTGAGCAAACCAATGAAGATTTCCAAAAGAAATTGGAAGGTGCATTCATTGAGGTTCACGAAGCAATGAATGACACCATTCAGCTGCAAGCAAGGCCAGAGGGTATTGGCACCACTGCAAGTGATCGCCCAGAGCTATCAAGACCCACAGCAATTGGTCAAGACATAGTCGAGGCTATTGGGGATGCCCACAAAAATACTCCAACCGGCTTCACCGTTCACCCCAAGCTAGAACAGCTTCTGGAAAAACGAGTTCAGATGTCCAGAGATGGAGGCATCGACTGGGGATTTGGCGAGCTCATGGCCTTTGGTTCGCTTTTGATTGAGGGAATGCCGGTGAGACTGGTCGGTCAGGACTCAAGAAGAGGAACCTTTGTTCAAAGGCATGCAGTTTTCCACGACCGTGAAAACGGACAGGAATGGATGCCACTTAGGTTCATAACTGAAAACCAGGCGGAACTGTATGTCTATGACTCGCTGCTGAGTGAGTACGCGGGACTCGGTTTCGAATACGGCTACAGCGTTGAGCGACCAGAGGCTTTAACTCTCTGGGAGGCGCAGTTTGGCGACTTTGGTAATGGCGCTCAAACAGTCATTGATGAATTCATCTCAAGTGCCGAGCAGAAATGGAATCAGCGAAGTGGACTGGTTATGTTGCTTCCTCATGGTTATGAGGGACAGGGTCCTGACCACAGCTCGGCCCGAATTGAGCGCTACCTGCAACTGAGTGCTGAAAACAATATGACCGTGGCTCAGCCCTCGACTCCAGCAAGTCACTTCCACTTGTTGAGAAGACAGGCCTACACCGACCCCAAGCGACCACTGGTTATCTTCACTCCGAAGTCCATGCTTCGACTACGAGCTGCAGTCAGCTCAGTTGAAGATTTCACCCAGGGTGAGTTCATGCCGCTGATTGATGACCCAAAGGTAACTGATCCTTCAAAGATTCAAAGGACTCTGTTCTGCTCAGGAAAGGTCTATTGGGACCTGTTGGCCGAAAAGGAAAAGAATAACCGCGAGGATGTTGCAATTATTCGCCTAGAGCAGCTTTACCCAACACCTGTTGATGAAATCAAGCAGGTTGCAACCAAGTATTCTCAGGCCGAGGCGATTTGGGTTCAGGATGAGCCTGCCAACCAGGGTCCTTGGACCTACATGGGTCTGTTCCTGCCTCGTTATATGGGTGGCAAGATCATGAGATTGGTTTCTAGGCCCGCTAGTGCTTCACCCGCTACTGGTTCAGCTAAAACTCACCAGGTTGAGCAGAAAGATCTCATTAGAAGAGCGTTTGAAGAAGATTAGATTATTCGTGGTTTTGAATCTCGCGCAAACGGTTCAAAACTCTCTGAGCTAACTCGGGTGGCGGAGCCTCGTCGCAAGAGTGCTGGATAACCTGATTGAAAACAACCTCGATGTCGTACTGACGCTCACAGTTTTCGCAATTGGCCAGATGGGCGGTGATAGCCTCCATCTCTGGCTCTTGCAACTCTTTGTGCAGATACTCGTGGACGCGGACTTTTGTCTCTTCGCAGTCCACAGCTTCGTACTTGCTCACTGTTTTGTAACTCCCTATTTACCAAAGCCTTCTTGCTTTGCATAATCAGTCAACAATTCTCTGAGCATTTTCTTCCCGCGATGCAATCTACTCATCACAGTTCCTACTGGAGTTTCCATAACTTCAGCTATTTCTGCGTACGGTAAGCCCTCCACAACGGCGTAATAAACCACCATTCGGAACTCTTCTGGAATCTGATCCAGGCTTTCTCTAATAATTGTTGAGGGCAAATTATCCATGGCTTCTGCCTCAGCGCTGCGGGCAGCCTTAGCCGTTACTGATTCACCACTTCCAACCTGCCAGTCTTCTAATTCATCTAAGCCACCCTTGGCCTGATCCTTAGCTCGCTTGTTATAGAGGTTGATGTGGGTATTGGTCATAATCCGATAAAGCCATGCTTTTAGATTTGTCCCCTGCTGGAATTTATCCCAAGCGGCATAAGCTTTCGCAAATGTCTCCTGAACTAGATCTTCAGCGTCACTTGGATTTCTCGTCCACCTCAATGCCGCTCCATACAACTGCGGCATCAGTGGTAATGCTTGCTCCTCAAAGGCCCTGAGTTTTTCGGTCTTTGTATCGGGAGCGTTTGCTTCCTTCATTACCTTCAGACTAGCGGTGTTTGACAATCAAAAGTCAAAACACTCAACTAAGTTTCAGCTAATTCGGAGGTAGATTAGTAGTCAATGACAGCAGATTTCTTTCAGGCCCCCAAGGCTGACTCCCCCATCATGGGTGAAATCCGCATTCCCGGCTCCAAGTCTCTGACAAACCGAGAGATTTTTCTATCTGCTATCGCAAGCGGTGTTTCGGTTTTGAAAAAGCCGCTGATTAGTCGCGACAGTGAGCTGATGCTCAACGCCATCAAGCAGTTTGGTGCCGAGGTTGAGATAAAACCCGATCAGATTTCTATTTCTCCCGCCAAGTTTGAATCAAAAGCCGAAATCCACTGTGGCCTGGCGGGAACCGTCATGCGTTTTGTTCCTTTGATGGCAACGCTGAATACACAAGAAACAGTTTTTATGGCCGATAAAGAGGCTAACTCAAGACCTTTGGGGGCAATTTTTGATGCCCTCGACCAACTTGGGGTGGGATACCAAAAATCCTCTGCTAATTTCCCTTTCACAATCAGTGCTGCAGGTTCTGTCAAAACCGAAGAGGTAATCATTGACGCTTCCAAGTCTTCACAGTTTGTGAGTGCCTTGATGTTGGTTGCTGCCCGATTTGAACATGGTTTGATAATCACCCACCAGGGAAGCTCGCTTCCCTCGCTCCCCCACATTGAAATGACTGTTGACTCCCTGCAGAACAGAGGTGTGAAAGTTGAGGCACTATCTGCAACCAGCTGGCAGGTGCACCCTTCAACAATTCAAGCTCGGGAGATGGTAATTGAGCCTGATTTATCAAACGCTGGGCCATTTCTGGCAGCGGTGATGGTTGCGGGCGGGGAGCTTGAGATTCTGGACTGGCCAGAATCGACCACGCAGGTTGGAGCACAGTATCTGAAACTCCTTGGCGCAATGGGTGCTGAGTTTGAAAAAACTATAAAGGGCATGAAGATTAGAAGCAGCGGTGAAATCAGAGGCATAAATGCCGATCTGTCCGAAGCCGGTGAGCTAACACCCACAATTGCAGCCCTTGCGACCTTGGCCAGCACACCTTCACAGCTTTCTGGAATTGCCCACCTAAGAGGGCACGAAACAGATCGATTGAAGGCTCTCTCAACCGAAATCAAACGAATTGGTGGCGAGTGCGAAGAAACTGAGGATGGGCTGGTCATTAGCCCTAAAAAGCTAACTGGTGGCCAATGGTTTAGCTACCACGATCACAGGATGGCAACTGCTGGAGCAATCATTGGGCTAGCGGTCGATATTGAGATTGAAAACATTCAAACCACCGCCAAGACCATGCCTGATTTTGAAAAGCTCTGGATGGAGACCATAGCTTGAGCTGGCTCTATGAACCCGAGGATCAAAAACACGATCTGGATGAATCCGATGTTCGAATTAGACCAAACCCCAAAGGCTCAAGACCAAGAACTAAGCGCAGACCCAATTATGATGATCTGCCCGTTGGCATGGTGCTGACTGTTAACCTGGCTCGTTATGAGGTATTGGTTGAGGGCAAGCAAATCACCGCCACCTTGGCTAAGGAGCTCAGAAAACAAGGAGCCGTTGTTGGTGATCAGGTTTATCTGGATGGGGATCTGGGTGGCACAAAAGGAAGCCTCGCGCGAATAGTAAAAATCAAGCCCAGAAAGACTTTGTTGAGGCGCTCGGCAGAAGATGACAGTCAAGCTGAGCAACCCATTGTTGCCAATGCTGATCAACTGGCTGTTGTCATGTCCAGTTCCAATCCGGAGCCAAACATAGGGCTTTTGGATCGCTACCTGGCAAGTGCATTTGCATCAGGGCTTGATGTGATTTTAGTTTTGACCAAAACAGATGTTTCCGAAGCAAAGGAGTTTTTAGAAATCCTGAAGGGGCTTCCGATAAAAATCTTCAAGACCCGAAATGATGATTTCAAACTCGATGAACTCAGAGCGCAGCTAAAAGGGTTAATAACAGTGTTTGTTGGCTACTCCGGAGTTGGAAAATCAACACTTGTAAATGCCCTTACTGGAACTACTTTGGACACCGGTGAGGTGAACGCAGTTACCGGAAAGGGCAAACATACCTCCAGTGCAGCTAAGGCAATTCCGCTCGAGGACGGTTGGTTGATTGACACTCCAGGAATCAGAACCTTTGGTCTAGGTTTGATTGAAAAGGATGACCTGCTCGGTGCTTTCCCCGAAATTGCTGAAATCACCACCGAATGCCCCCGAGGCTGCGCTCATCAGGCTGAGTCAACCGGTTGCTCTCTTAATCTAGAAAACGATATTCCGGTCGCTAGGCTTATCTCTTTCAGAAGGTTATTAAAGGTTTTGGAGGCGGAGCAATGGACAAAACGCTAGCGGATGACCTGCAGCTAGCCCTGAACATTGCCAAAAAGGCCAATGAGCAGTCCATGGCCAGGTTTAGGGCATTAGACCTAGAAATCACCACCAAGCCCGATCGCTCACCTGTTACTGATGCCGATAAGTCTGTTGAAAACATCATTCGCGAACAACTTTCCAAGCAAAGACCAAATGATTCCATCATTGGCGAGGAGTTTGGCACCTCTGGGGACTCAGAACGAGTTTGGATTATTGACCCAATTGATGGAACCGCTAATTTCTTACGCGGGGTTCCAGTTTGGGCAACCTTGATTGGACTTCGTGTTGATGGCGAATATGTTTTAGGTGTTGTGTCAGCCCCCGCCATGCACAGAACCTGGTGGGCAGCAGCTGGACACGGTGCATTCACCGAAGATGTGGATTCAACAGTCAGAGAGATCAATGTTTCTTCTGTGAAAAACATTGCTGATGCATCATTTAGCTTTTCAAGCATTGAACTTTGGCAGCAAAGTGGTCAGATAGAAAACCTGTTGACAATTTCCGAGCAGGTCTGGAGAACAAGGGCTTATGGAGATTTCTGGTCACACATGCTGGTAGCAGAGGGTGTGGTTGACATCAGTGCTGAGAATGACTTGAAGATCTACGACTGGGCAGCTCTGGCGCCCATCGTAAAAGAGGCTGGTGGGATTTTCAGAGACCAGTCTGGAGAGCTCAATGATCAAACATCTGCAGTTATGGCCAGCAACGGACTACTGGATGCAGATCTAGCTAAGCTACTCGCTTGAAACTCAAATACTTCCTAGCCGTCGCGCTAATTATTCTGCTTGCAGTCAACCTGCGAAGCGCTGTCACATCCTTTTCACCGATCGTGTTTTTCATTCGTGAACAACTGGTTCTGACATCCATAACCGAAAGTCTGATTGCCGCCACGGCTCCGGTGATGTTTGCTCTTGGCGCCTGGGTGGGAACCCGCCCCGCAAGAGTTTTGGGTCTGGAAATGACCTCGCTGATCGTTGGCCTGATGATTGTTGCAGGTCATTTGCTTCGAGGCTTTGCGATAAGTGGTGAGTGGTTGATTATTGGTTCACTAATAGCACTTGCTGGGATGGGTGTTGGAAACCTGATCCTGCCTTCAATTATCAGACGGTATTTTCCAACCAAGATTGGTTTGCTAACAACTGTCTATATAACCTTTATTAGCTTTGGAACCTTTATTCCTCCGCTGATTGCAGTTCCAATAGCCGAGAGTTTTGGCTGGAGAGTTTCTTTGGCACAGTGGGCAGTGTTGGCAGCATTGATCTTGATTCCGGCATTTGGACTTTTGAAAGAAAACAAAGAAGTTGAGCTAAGTGCCAAGCCTGCAAAGCTTCCACTCTCTAAATCCCCAACTGCAGTTGCGGTGATGATGATTTTTCTTATCTCTGGAATTACCGCATACCTCGCGTTTGGGTGGCTACCAACCATTGCGGTTGAACACGCGGGAGTTGATGTTGGGCAGGCGGCACTGTTGCTCACAATCTTTGCCTTCGTTGGCTTGCCATCGGGATTAGTCGCACCACTGCTGGCCGAGAAGTTTCCAAATTCTCAGTGGATAATCGTTGCAGGTGCTGGAATCAGCGGCATTATTGGTGCTCTTGGGTTTATTTTCATCCCAGAGTTAGTCTTTGTATTTGTTGTGTTTTTGGGTGCAGCACAGCTAACTTTCCCGCTATCGCTGACACTATTCAACCTTCGAAGCAGAAACCCAGACACAGTCCTGCAGGTCTCTAGTTATGCACAATTTTTGGGATACGGAGCTGCCAGCATTACAACCGTCAGTGTTGGTTTTATTTCTGATTTTGCGGGAGGCTGGGAACTAATCCTGGGCTTCATAGCGCTTAGTAATCTGTTTGTAATTACCGCAGCTATCTCTCTTGCGAGAAAAAACTTTATTGAAGACGAACTAGCTCCACCGGTCTAGGGCATATTCGGCACGAACGGTTCTCACTGTTCTGGATTTTCCACGAATGGCAATCGATTCGGTTATTACCCGATTACCCTTTCGCTTCACTCCCTCCAGCATCGCACCATCGGTGACACCGGTTGCAATGAAGAATGTGTTTTCGCTGTTCACCATTTCGTCAATTTCATAGACGTAGTCAAATTTCAATCCAGCTTTCAATCCTGCGTCTTTCTCAAATTGCTCTCTTGGGTGCAAAATCCCCTGCATGTGGCCACCGAGGGCACGGATGCCGCAGGCTGTGACAATCCCCTCTGGAGAACCACCGATTCCCACGCACATGTCAACCCTGGATGACTCTCGGGCTGCTTGAATCCCGCCCGCAACATCACCGTCTCTTAGAAGCCTCGTGCGGGCACCAGCAGAGCGTATCTCTTCGATTAGGTGCTCGTTGTAATCGCGATCCAAAATCGCAATCAGGACTTCTTCGGTCTCCTTTTTTGATGCCTTTGCATACTCCCGAATGTTCTCACTAAGAGAGTTTCTAATATCAACAACCCCAACTCCTGCGGGGCCGGTGACCAATTTGTCCATTTTGTAAACGGCAGAGGCATCCAGCATGCTGCCGCGGTCGCTCACCGCAATGACGCTAATTGCGTTCATGCGACCAGCTGCAGTCAAAGATGTTCCGTCAATTGGATCTACCGCGATGTCGGTCTCAGGACCATCACCTGATCCCACAATCTCACCATTGAACAACATTGGGGCTTCATCTTTCTCGCCCTCTCCAATCACCACTTTTCCCTGGAAACTGACCGTGGCGAGAAATGCTCGCATGGCGTCAACCGCTGCGCCATCTGCTGCGTTTTTATCACCCCTGCCAATAAACGGATAGGAGCGGATTGCTGCCGCTTCGGTCGCTCGGACCAATTCCATTGCCAGGTTTCTATCGGGGTGTAGTGAGGGTTGTTCCATAGAAATAAGCCTATAGCCATTGGCTAGAACTCGACTCCGACCTCCGAGCATCGGAGTTTTATGTCCTCGATGAGTCCATCAACTGCAGCCTCGGTCTCGCTTACAGGTTGCGAGGAAGAAAGTTGCTCAGATAAAGAGCTAATGTCATCCCCAAGTGCGTCACTCAGAGGTGCTGTGATGTCAGATAAAAACGCAGTGGCTGAGGCTAGGAACTCGCTGTCAACAACATTTTGCTGGTAGCTGGTTTGCACCGTGTTTAGAACACTTTCAGCGGATGCGCAAAAAGCCGCATCGGCAGCCACCTGCGCAGGATTCACCGAACACCCCGCCAACACAAGGGGCATCACAAGCAAAAAGGGTTTTTTCATCGGTGTGGCAATTATCACACGAAACAATTTGGCAATCCGCAGGCTGTAATCTGTGTCTTGTGTTAATCGACAAACTCCACCCTCACGGAAAGCTTGCCAACTTTCGAGACCTTGGTGGCATCAATACCGGCCACGGAGTAATCAATTCTGGGATCAGCTTTCGCTCAGATGATGTCAGTGCCATTGATGATGATGAGGCTGAGCGAATCGCATCCCTGGGTATTGAGTTGGTTATCGATTTTCGAGACTTGAACGAGACCAGCAACGGTCGCGGTCCAATTGCCAACCATGTTGAGGGGTATCTAAACCTGCCCCTGATTGAATCAAGTGGTGAACCGGGTCAGGTTCTGCACAAAATCTTTGATGACTCTTTTTCAGCCGAGGATCTCGGCCAGTGGTATTTCTATCTAATGGGTCAGGTTGCTCCACTGGTAGTTCAAGGAATTGAAGCAATTGCTGAGAGTCAGGCACCAGTTGTTTTCCACTGCGCTGCGGGAAAAGACCGAACTGGAGTGTTTGCCGCTGGGTTATTGAGTGCCTTAGACACTGAAGAGCAACACATCTTGGATGATTTCACCGCCACTCAGCTAAACATGCCG
>CAJXMQ010000023.1 GCA_913056225.1 uncultured Micrococcales bacterium
TGCCTCATTGATACAACGGCCATAGCCGTTCTCCTCTCAGTTACTGATGGAATCAATTTGACCCATCCCTGGTGCCTAGCTCGCATTCACCGTGACAAGCACGGACTGAGAAAGCGAGGTTTGATTAGACACGCGAATTCACCCCTGGGGGTGTAGTTCAAGCTTAGTGCAGAACCCTCGTTGTTTCCACAATTATTTCCTCTTGGGTGGGCAACCGCTGTGCTGTGCATAACCTTTGTTCATGCACCTGTTACTGCTACTTTCACTGATCCTCCCCTCAAACGATTTTGAGAGACCGATGGCGGCTTTTGGCTCTGGCCACAGAGGGATTGACATGCAAATCTCCGAGGTCAGGACACCTGCAAGTGGAAAAGTGAGTTTTGTTGGCAAGGTTTTCAACAGGGAACTGATAACCATCCAAACCGACTATGGAAAATTCAGTTTTGAGCCGGTTTGTTCAAGTCTTGAAAAACTGCAAGAGGTGAAAGCGGGGGACTTAATTGGGAGCCGCTGTGAAAACAATGGCTATCAGTCACATTGTGAGGGTTGTGTGCATGTCTCGTTTCGAGATCAACGGGGGTATCTAAACCCTCTGTGGGTGCTTGGATTGCGGGCCCCGGCGACCCCAGTCTCAGGCCCTGGGATGGGCCTTCGCATATCCCTCACGGAGTCTTTGGACTGACACGTGGGTGTAAATCTGTGTTGTAGTCAGTGAACTGTGACCCAGAAGCTCTTGAACCGACCTCAGATCTGCTCCGTTGTCCAACAAATGGGTTGCCGCAGAGTGCCTAAGAGAGTGAGGGCCTAATTGCATCCCGGTGGAAGCCAACTGACTTGCCACAATCCGATAGATGTCCCTAGAGCTCAACGGTTTTTGCTTGTCATTTAGTAAAACGAAATCCCTAACCTCTGCCTGTTCCAAGTATGTTTTCAAAGCATCCTTTGCAGGCTCACCGAATGGAAGCGTTCGTTGCTTATTTCCCTTACCGGTAACTCTCAAAGTCTGTCGAGTGAAATCAATGTCGTCGATTCTTAAGGCCGCCAGCTCGCTAACTCGCATTCCAGTTGAATACAGAAGCTCAATAACCAACCAGTTCAACCTCTGCTGCTGGTCTCCGCTTTCGGCCAAAGTTTTTAGGTTTCCCAAAAGCTCGGCAAGAAACTTGGCGTTGGCCGTTTTGGGCAGTGTTCTGGAGAGTTTAGGCGAGCGCAGTCTGACAGTTGGGTCAATCTCAAGTCTCCCGGTTTCAAACAAGAACTTGCCGAAGGATCTAGCGGTTGCAGTTTTTCTGGCAATGGTTGATTTCTTCGCACCAGCTTCGGAGGCAAAATATAGCCAGTTTCGGAAAGTATCAGTTCCCAGCTCATCCAGTGAGGTTTTTGCGGACCCCATGAAATCAGCTAGCTCGCGAAGATCATTTGCATATGCACGTAAGGTGTTCGAGCTAAGACCCGCTGCCTGCTTAGCTCGAATGAAATCGCTAATTTCTTGCTGCATGCTCCAAGCCTAAGCACTAGCAAATACTTGAGCGGGATTTGAGACTTTCAATTTAGATTAAGGTCTGTCCCACTGTGCCGATAGT
This sequence comes from uncultured Micrococcales bacterium, assembly GCA_913056225.1. Taxonomy (GTDB): domain Bacteria; phylum Actinomycetota; class Actinomycetes; order Actinomycetales; family Microbacteriaceae; genus CAJXVY01. The sequence continues at coordinate 1,584 of CAJXMQ010000023.1, forward strand.
TTCCGTTCCTGACTTCCTAGCAAGCCAAGCCCCGCCAGGTGAATAATTTGGATTTTCATCAATAGCGCAATAAACCATCCTCCCCAAGCTGAGGGCGTGTTGAGCGGTGTTTATCGAGCCACTGACGACCGGAGCTTCAATCAAAAACAACTTCTCAGCAAGAGCCGCAATCAGGCGGTTGCGATTCAAGAAGCCAATTTTTCCAGAATTCAAAAGAGGTGGCTGCTCACTGATCACCGCGCCAAAAAAACCTGAATCAACAAATCTCTTGGTGCTGATTGGGAAGATTGTGTGCAGACCACTGGAAACAACCATCAATTGATATTTATTTTCCTGCTTTGCCTGGTTATGCGAAGCCATGTCAATTCCATTTGCGCCACCAGAAACCAAAGATTCGTCGCTTTCAAAACTTGAAACCACTTGCTGCGCTGTTTTTACCCCAAGATCACTAGCCTGCCTAGTTCCAACAACTGCGCTAAATCTGGTCGTCACTAAACTCCCCTTTGAAAAAATTAGCCATGGCGCCTGATGCTCCAAATCCTGCAAACCCGGAAAAGCATTGGGGTGGTGAATCTCCAATCCGAGTTTTTCCGAAAGCTCCAGCGATTGTTCTGCGTCAAATCTTTCGAGTCTCGAGCGTGACCTAGCCAAGGCCATTGCCAACCAACGTTGATCTGCACTTGCTGTGGAAATAAATTCGAACGCCTCTTTGGCTGAGTAGTGCCAAAGGTGTTTACGCAACCTACCCTCATTAGCCGGCAGGGCGACTGTCAACAAGGCTCGGTGATGGGTTTCTGGGGATACTTTCATAATCAAAAGCATCTCGCCCAAGGGTGTGACTAACTGCTAATCAATAGCAGAATGTGGACAACTAATCCTCTATTGCGAACTCTTTTGGAATTTCGATTTCTTGGTTGCCCAGTTCTTCCACATTGACATCTTTGAACGTGAGAACATTCACGCTTTTTACAAACCGATCAGTTCTGTATGTGTCCCAAACCCAGACATCTGTCATTGAAAGCTCGAAATAGAAATCTGCGCCAGATTCGACTCTTTTTAGTTCAACCTCATTAGCGAGGTAAAACCTGCGCTCGGTTTCAATCACATAACTAAACATCTTGATGACCTCGCGATACTCGCGATAAAGGGATAGTTCTGCTTCCCGGTCAAAATCTTCGAATTCTTGCTCATCCATTAGTTGTCAGTGTAAACCTAGAAAAGGGTTTGTTCCGAATTCAATATTCGGGTCAACCAAGATTTTCGGTGGACATCGGTTGGGCCGTTGGACAAAATCGCTTGGATGTGGGCCTCAGAGGCATACCCCTTATTGGATTTCCACTCGTAGCTTGGGTGAATTTTATGCAACTCTCGCATCAGTTCATCACGATAATGCTTTGCGATTATGCTGGCCGCACTCACGGCCGCACACTGCTGATCGGCTTTCACCTTTGTTTGAACCAAGTCTGGAAGCCCTAGCCAGTTGTGGCTGCCATCTAACAAAATTCTGCCTGGGCTCTGGCCAATAGCATCGATAGCCATCTGGGCTGCCTTTTCCAGACTCGCACTTATTCCGTTTTTATCAACTTCGGCTGCCGAAACCTCACCAATCCCGTGCTTGAGCCACTTAGAGGCAGCCATTGCCATGGCTTCTCTCTTGGGCTCGGCAATTAGTTTTGAATCCTTCAGGCCTTCAGGAAAATCGCGAATTGATTTGGCATCGAAAAATGTTGCAGCGACCACTACTGGGCCAGCTATTGCTCCTCTGCCGACCTCATCAACACAAATGACTGAACCGTGAGTTTTGACCAGTTCTAGTTCAGTCTCAAGGTTTGGGAACGCCATCAAAAACTTCACTGAAATTGTCTAACCAAATCCAATTCTCGACCGGCCAACTCACCACAAAAGCTCTTCCCACCAGGTACTCCTCGCTCACAAAGCCGCCGCCTGGCAAATCAGTGTGGAAACGAGAGTCCTGACTGTTTCCTCTGTTATCCCCCATTACCCAGTAGGAATCTGCAGGCACGGTCACATCAAAATCAACATTCGAGGGTTCAGCGCCATTAGGAAGATATGTTTCATCAATTGCAACACCGTTAATTGTTAGGTTTCCGTTTTCATCGCAGCAAACCACTCGATCTCCCGGCATGCCGATCACCCTCTTTACCAGGTGCTCTTCGCTGTCAGGGGCTGTTATACCAAAGCTTCCAAGGACAAAATCGCCAGCCGATTCAAACCAGGTACGATCATCGCTGCGAACTGGGCCAAGCCATCCGCCCGGATCTTGAAACACGACAACGTCTCCACGGTTGACGTCAATCAACTGTGGAACCATGACATTGACAATGATTCGATCGTTTATCTGCAAAGTTTCTAGCATTGATCCAGAGGGTATGAAGAAACTGCGAATCAAGAATGCTTTTATGAGCACAGACAGAACCAGTGCGGTTCCTAAAATTACGACAATGTCAAACAGCAGTGAGACAAAGCTGTTTTTTCTGAGCCTTTTCACGCCGCGGCGAAACGAGCGCCAGAGGCTTCGTCTGCGTGGACGAAGCTCATGCGACATTGGTTAGTTCTCGCGCTTTTCTTTGATCTTGGCGGCTTTTCCTCGGAGGTCGCGCAGGTAGTAAAGCTTTGCACGCCTCACATCACCCTTGCTAACAACTTCAATTTTGTCGATGATCGGGCTGTGCATTGGGAATGTTCTCTCCACGCCAACCTGGAACGAAATCTTTCTTACAGTGAAGGTTTCACGAACACCACTGCCGCTGATGCGGATAACCACTCCCTGGAAAACCTGCACACGAGAGCGGTTTCCCTCAACAATGTTTACGTGGACTTTTACGTTATCTCCAGCACGGAACTCTGGGATGTCGTCACGTAGGTTTTTTGCATCTACTGAATCTAGGATGTTCATATTCTTCTCTTCCCTCTAGCACGCAGGTCTAAATGGTGTCTAGTTTGGTTTTTCATACCTTGCTCCCCTGCGGCAGAGCTTTACTGGCACAAGCGTAAAGTATCCCACAAGATTGCGAATCTCTCAATGGTCAAATCAAGTCTGGTCGATTTTTCTTAGTTCTATCGATTTGCTGAAGTTTGCGCCATTTGTCTATCTCAGCGTGATTACCACTCAGCAAAACCTCTGGAACATCAAGCCCGTTCCAGCTTGCAGGCTTTGTGTAGCTTGGATACTCAACTAATCCATCCTCGTGGGATTCCTCAATGAGTGAATCACTGTTACCAATCACACCAGGAATCAGTCTGGATATGGCCTCAATCATGACAACCGAGGCCATCTCACCACCATTGATTACATAGTCACCAATGGATAGCTCTAAGGTCTCAGCCTTGGTTGATGCATACTCAACAACTCGTTGGTCAATACCCTCATACCTTCCGCAAACAAACACCAGATGCTGCCTGGTTGCCAGGTCTTTTGCGGTCGCTTGATCGAATAGTTTGCCGGCCGGTGAAGGAAAAATGATTACCGAGTCGGAATCAACCAAGCTATCTAGAGCCTTACCCAGTGGTTCTGGCTTCATGACCATCCCTGCCCCGCCACCGTAGGGACTGTCATCAACGGTTTTATGGACATCGCTGGTGAACTGTCTTGGGTTCAACGTTTGGAATTCAATCAGTTCATTCTCGATTGCCTTGCCAATTAACGATTGATTTAGTGAATCAAACATCTCTGGGAAAACTGAGATTGCATCAATTTTCATTGTTCACCCTCAACAAATAATCCTTCGGGCGGAGTGACGACCAAATATCCCTGCTCTTGGTTAACCTCAGGAACGATTACTGAAACAAAAGGAACCATGACCTCACTGTCCTTGGTTTGCACGATCAGCAGATCCTGCGCAGGAAGGTGATCAACTCGCTTCACCTCGCCAACAATTTCATCGTCAAGTTTCACCTTCAACCCAACCAGCTGGTGGTCATACCAAGTGTCTGATTCCTCTGGTAACTCATCCAAAGGCTTTTCAATCATCAGAATCGCACGAACCAGTCCTTCGGCATCATCACGAGTTTCAATTCCCTCTAAAAATACAACTGGGGACTGGTTATACCAGCGAAACTCCTTGACTGTCACAGTTTTGCCGTGCCAATCAGATTCCTCTGGAACCTGCAACATCAGCTCATTGCCGACTTTGAAGCGAAGCTCCGGTGAATCGGTGTATAGCTCGAGTTTCAAAGCACCCTTCAGGCCGTGTGCTTTCAGCAAACGACCTACCCGAAGGGTAGTTTGCTCAGGAATCGGTATCCACCACGTCCACCCGGACGCGCTTTCCTTCCGCCAGGGCCTTAACCAAAGTCCTCATGGCCTTAGCTGTCTTCCCACTGCGCCCAATCACGCGACCAAGATCATCAGGGTGAACCCTGACCTCAAGAGTTTCCCCACGAGTCCCTGACTTCAGAGTGACAGTTGCGTCGTCTGGATTCTCAACAATTGATTTAACTACGTGTTCCAGCACAGCCTGCAGCATTACTAAGCCTTGTCGGTCTCGGCTGAAGCTTCTTCAGTTGCTGCCTCGGCAGGAGCCTCTTCAGCAGGAGCCTCTTCAGCAGCAGGTGCTTCCTCAGCTGGCGCTTCGGTGGCAGCCTCCTCGGCTACGGGAGCCTCTGCAGGAGTTTCTGCTGCAGCTTCGGCTGGTGCCTCTGCAGGAGTTTCTGCTGCGGCTTCCGCTGGAGCTTCGGCTGCTGGGGTCTCGACCTCAGCTGGCGCCTCGGCAACAGCTTCTTCAGCTGGCTTCTCTTCTTTTTTCTCTTCCTTAGGAAGAATGACGCTCTTCTTACCTGCGTCAGGGGTGAATTCTGCTTTTTCAGCCTGAGGCTTGACCATGTTCACGGCCTTCTCGCCCTTAGAGGCTTGGTAATCACCGGTGAGCTTTAGTAGCGCCATAACTGGCTCGGTTGGCTGTGCGCCAACGGATAGCCAATACTGGGCACGTTCTCCGTTAATCTCAATGATTGATGGGTCTGTAGTTGGAACGTAGCGACCGATTTCTTCGATCACAAGTCCATCGCGGTGTGTCTTTGAGTCTGCTACTACTACGCGGTACTGCGGTGCACGAATTTTTCCAATTCGCTTAAGGCGGATTTTTACTGCCACAATTCTCCTAGTTTACAAGTGGGACGTATCTGCATCACCGCGGGGAAACTCGGTTCACAAATTCTCTCCAAGGGTCAGATAGAGGGTCGAACCACTTAGAGCACCCCGATATTCTGCCAGATAAAGCTGGTTAGTGCTAGCTAAAGTCCAAACGCGCTGCCGCCACCATCGGTTTTATTTGGCTTTCCCTCAAGCAGTGCCCGCTCCTCAGCTGCCCTTCTGGCCGGATTGCCGCTTTTAGAAACCTTCTTTTTCTTGCCCTTGGATTTCTTGGCAGAGGGGTTTCCGCCGCCGAGTTGAGCCATGTTCATGCCCTGCATCTGAGGTGTTCCGCCCTTGGACATGGTCTTCATCATCTTGGCAGCCTGTTCAAATCTGTTCACAAGTGAATTCACCTCGGTGACGGTGGTTCCACTTCCGCGAGCGATTCTTTGTCTGCGGGATCCATTCAACACTCTCGGTTGCTGTCGTTCGACTGGAGTCATGGATTGAATGATTGCCTCGGTGTGTTTCAGCTCATCCTCATCAAAATCTTCCATTTGTTTTTTCATGTTGCCAGCACCAGGCATCATGCCGAGCAAAGATTTCATGGATCCCATTTTTTTCAATTGCTGCATTTGATCCAGAAAATCCTCCAGCGTGAAGCTCTCTTTGGCTATCTTCTCCGCCAGCTCCTGCTGTTGCTTTTCATCAAAAGTTTTTTGGGCTTGTTCAATCAGCGTTAGAACATCACCCATGTCCAGAATTCGACTGGCCATTCTCTCTGGATAGAAAGGTTCAAAGTCTTCTAGGTTTTCACCAGTAGAACTGAATAGAACATTTTCGCCAATGACTGAGGAAACACTCAGTGCTGCTCCGCCCCTTGCGTCACCATCCAGTTTGGTGAGAACCGTTCCAGTGACTCCAACACCATCGTTGAAGGCCTTTGCAACATCAACTGCGTCTTGACCCAACATCGCATCAATTACAAACAAGACCTCATCCGGGTCAGTCTGGTTACGAATGTCGATTGCCTGCTGCATCATCTCTTCATCGACACCCAAGCGACCTGCGGTGTCAATGATGACCACTGAGTGAGCCTTAGATTTCGCATGGTCAATTGACTGCTTGGCAACCTTGACCGGATCGCCAACTCCATTGCCAGGTTCCGGTGCAAAAACGTCAACACCGGCCCGCTCCGCCAAAACAGTCAGCTGGTTCACCGCATTTGGTCTCTGCAGATCGCAAGCCACCAATAGTGGCGTCTGCTGTTGGGATTTCAGCCATAAAGCGAGTTTTCCAGCAAGAGTTGTTTTTCCTGAACCCTGCAATCCGGCCAACATGATGACAGTTGGCGGGTTTTTTGCAAGTCGAAGTTGCCGGGACTCTCCACCCAAGATCTCAACTAGCTCAGAGTTCACAATCTGCACTACCTGCTCAGCAGGGTTTAGAGCTTTAGATACCTCATCGCCTAGGGCGCGAACCCGAACACTGGCGACAAAGTCCTTCACAACATCAAGCGAGACATCAGCCTCCAGCAAAGCTTTTCTTATGTCTCTGAGGGTTCCATCAATGTCGGCTTCGGTGAGTTTTCCCCGTGTGCGCAGGTTTCTAAAAGTGTCACTAAGCCTGGTTGATAAATCTCCGAACAATGAAAACTCCTTCTATCCGCTAAAGATTACCTGGCTACCAAACCTCGGGCGAATTGCTCAGCGCTGAAAAAGGCAAAATCATTTATGCCCTCTCCTACACCAACCAACTTCACGGGGATGTCGAACTCTCTTTGAATTGCATACAAAACACCACCCTTGGCAGTTCCGTCCAACTTGGTCAGGACCATTCCGGTGACATCCGCAACTTCACTGAAAGCTCTTGCTTGACTCAGGCCATTTTGACCAGTGGTGGAGTCAATAACCAGCAAAACCTCGTCCACCTGAGCGATTTTTTCAACCGCTCTGCGAATCTTGCCTAACTCATCCATCAAATCTTTTTTATTTTGCAATCTTCCCGCAGTGTCAATGATTGCAATGTCAGCATCGGTTTCGATTGCTCTGGAGACAGTCTGATAGGCAACACTGGCTGGGTCTTGGCCGGGCTTCTCGGGAGAAACTAAATCTGTCTCCGCACGCTTAGCCCAGGTTGCTAACTGATCAACTGCAGCTGCACGGAAAGTGTCGGCGGCACCCAGAACAACTTTCCAGCCACCATCTGAAAGCCATCTCCCAAGCTTGCCAATCGTGGTTGTTTTTCCGGCTCCATTGACGCCTACCACCAAAAATACGTAGGGCAATTTACCGCTAGTTAGATTCAGTTGGGCATCTTCTCGCTGCAGGTATTCAACCAATAGGTCTTTGAGTACCAATCGAAGCTCAGCATCACTGGTTGCCCCAAGCTTATTGGCTCTTGATTTCAACTGGGAGACGATGTCCTCACTCGCCTGAAAGCCGAAATCCGCCATCAACAAAATATCTTCAAGGTCCTGAATTGAATCACTGCTCATTTCGCCGGGAAACAGAGAACGGATGCCACTTAGGTCACGCTTTGGAAGCTCCACCTCAGCAAGCTCATCTTGCTTGGCTCCTTTTCGCCAAAACTTGAAATCAACCATGTTGCTCCAGTTTCTGACTTACCACCTTGGTAATTCCATCTTGCTTCATCGAAACCCCATACAAAACATCAGCAATTTCCATTGTTCGTTTCTGGTGGGTGATGATGACTAACTGCGAGCTCTCTCGAAGACCAGACAGGACTTCCAGCAGGCGACCGAGGTTTGAATCATCAAGGGCTGCCTCAACCTCATCAAGAACATAAAACGGTGAGGGTCTGGCGATGAAGATTGCCATCAACATGGCAACTGCTGCCAGTGATCTCTCACCACCGCTGAGCAAACTCAGCTTGTCAATCTTTTTTCCAGCTGGCCTGACGCTGACATCAACTCCTGACTCAAGAGAGTCTTCTGCTTGGGTGAGTCGCATGCTTCCCTGACCACCTGGGAACAGGATGGGGAAAATTTCAGCAAAGGCCTTTTGGGTGTCCTCAAAAGCACTTTCAAAAATCTCTCTTACCTGCTCGTCCAAATCCGTGATGATTCCACGCAAGTCTTTTCGTGCGTTTTCGACATCCGCCAGCTGATCTTTAAGATATTGATGACGTTGCTCGAGTGCATCGAGTTGTTCCAGTGCCATTGGGTTGAATTGGCCCAGCTGTGCGAAATCAGATTTAGCTTGGCGCAGTTGCTGGGTCAGCTCAGATTGCGATAGTTCACTTTGCCAGTTTTGGTCAAGAAGCTCTTCCCCCTCAACGCCCAGTTCATCGCTGATTTTTTCTAATAAGCCATTTTTGCTCAATGACAGCTCGTGCTTTTTCATCTCAGAGCTTTGGACTTCAGCCTGGGAGGAGCTCAGACTGGCCCTGATCTCGTCAGCCTTGGTTCTGTGGTGAGCGAGGTTCTGGGTGTCTGTGGTTCGCTTCTCTTCGCTGGCCTGAGCTTTTTCTCGGGCTTGGGACAGAGACCTCTGTATTACTTCGGTTAGTTCAGGAAGTTTCTCAAGCTGAACCTCAAGATTTTCTAAAAGCTTTGCCCTTTGAGCTTTTCTAGCCTGAGCCTGGGTGAGTTTTTGCTCACTGGATTCCAGCTCAGTCTTCAATTGACTGATTCTTGACTGAAGCTGAATCACTCGCTCTTTTGATCCACCCAGTTCGACTCGCTTTTCAAACTCCTCAGCCCTGACGGCATTCAGTTCTGCCTCGAGTTGCTCGAGCTTTTCAGGCTTAGCTGGAATCTCAATTAGCTCTGGCTTTCCCTCAAGTCTCTCTGCCAATTGAGCTGAAAGGTTGGCGACTTGTTCGGATAGGTTTTGTTTCTGGGTGGTTAGGCTCTCAATGGCCTGCTCGGTTGATTCAATTTGAGCTCTTAGTCGACCAGATTTTTCTGCGTGAATTGCTAACTCAGCATCTAAAGCACGCAGGTTTTCAAGTGCTTCGGTCTCTTGCTTTTCAGCAATCGCAAAATCTGCTTGTAATTTGTCGACTTGCTCAGAAGCCAGCTTGGTTTGTTCGCCGAGAGATTTGATTTTTTCAGACGCAAGCTCTGCTTCGGTTACCAGCTCAACTTTTGAAGCCGCTGACTGTTTTCCAGCCCGCAACTGGTTGCGTCTGATTATTTCGCCATTGGTTGTCACCAGTGCAACTAGTTCTTTATTGGCAAATGCAGACTCCGCCTGATCCATGTTTTCAATCAGAACTATTCCTCTAACCAAGTCCTGGATTACCTGAGGGCCATCAAAGAAATTACCAATTGAGTCAAAGCCTTCAATTTTGTCACTGCTTCGTTTTTTAGAAAGGTCTTCAATAATTACAATCAGTGCTCTTCCAAGCTGCTGCTCGCCCAATTTATTGGCAGCCTTAATTGCCTGCTTCATGGATGGGGCGACCAAGGCATCACTGATCTCACCCAAAGCCGCAGCAACTGCAGCTTGGTAACCGGCATCAATTTTGATGTGTTCCGCCAAGAAACCACTTAAATCATCCGCTGATTGTCTCGCAAGTTGCTCAGAACCATCTGTTTGTTGCATTCCCAGCTGAAGCGCTGAAAGCCTTGCTTGATTAGATTCCAGGTCCTTAGAGAGTTGCTGCAGCTCAGCTTTTTTCTCATTCAACATTTGTTGAGATTCAATCCGGCTTGCTTGTGATTCTTGATACTTCTGCTTCAGCGTTTGCTCATCGCCAACCCCGAGGGTTTCAGTCATCGACTGAAGCTGCTCCCTAAGCTCTGAAAGCTTGGCTTTGGTCAGTTCTAACTGATTTTCCGCATTTGAAAGCTGTTGAGTTTTATCTTCAAAACCTCCCTCAAGTGACTTTGTCTCACTTTCAAAAGCCGAAACCTCACTTGCCCGCTTTTGAGCACTTTCCACCAAGAGTTGAAACTCTTTCTGAATGTTTTCAATTTCAGAGAGCTGATTTTCGCGCTTCTCGGAAAGACTGACCAGCTGTTTTTCGTATTCCGCTGATTGCTCAAGCTGAGTGTTTATCTCTGCTTCCAATTTAGAAATCTCTTCAGTGATTGGAGAAGTGTCAATTTCAAACTCAGATTCATTTTTCAGATTTTGAATCTTTTGCTCAAGGATCGACTGACTCGATTTGGCTCTACTGGCCAGCCCCTCGAGCTTGAATACCAATTCCCTGGCCGAGGTGTCTCCAGCGAGCAATGATTGCTCAAGCTGCTTGATGTATTCATTGGTTGATTCCAACTGCTGGTTGAGGATTTCTCGCTCGGCCCGTTTTTCGCTTTCGGTTGAGTTCAAAGAAGACAACTTCTGGTTCAAATCAGTCAATTGCAAGCTATAAAGCTCGGAACGGAGCTGCTTCAATCGATCCCCAATTTGGTTTGCGCGCTTTGCAACCTCAGCCTGTTTGGCCAAAGGCTTCAATTGTCTGCCGACCTCTGAGATCAGATCATTGAGTCTTTGCAAGTTTCCCTGCATGGCCTCAAGTTTGCGTTCACTACGCTCTTTGCGACGCCGATATTTCAAAACTCCCGCGGCTTCCTCAATCAACCCCCTGCGTTCCATTGGGTCAGCTCGCAAGATGCTGTCTAATTGACCCTGGCCGACTATCACGTGCATTTCGCGACCCAGGCCACTGTCACTAAGTAGTTCTTGGACATCTAATAATCTGCAAGCATCACCGTTGATCGCATACTCACTGGCGCCATTTCTAAAAAGCGTTCTGGAGATGCT